>JBNKOQ010000021.1:0-17616 GCA_050294735.1 Roseibium sp.
TGAATGGTGGGAGCTGATCAAGCTCAACCTGCTGTTCCTGCTGGTCTCATTGCCTTTGATTACGATTCCCGCAGCCTACTATGCGAGCGTTCGTATCAGCCTGGCCATGATCGAAGATCGCAATGTCTATCTCTGGCGCGATTTCTGGGAGGCCTTCCGGTCCCGTTTGATCAGCATGATGTGCCTAGGGGGGCTTCTGTCTGCCGCCATGGCTCTGAGCCTTCTGGCTATTCGTGTCTACGCGAACGCATCTCTTGACGCGATCGCCTTTGCCGCGCCGCTTGTGATCGCTCTCACGTTTTCTGTTCTGGTGCCCTTGTACACGGCTCATCTGCTGGTGGCATTCGCTTATGCCGGGGACAGCCCACTCAGGCGCGTTGCGAAGGCGGCTGCGTACGGCCTGTTGGCGCGTCCCTTGCCTGGTATCGCAGCGCTCATTTGCGTGGGCGCGCTGTGGCTTGCTCACGTCGTTTTTTATCCAGCATCGGTGCTGCTTCCGGTGCTCGCCAATTTCTCGCTCACCGCTCTCCTCACGAGTTTTGCGGTGCGTGAGGGAGTGCAGACCGGTCTCTCGATCACATCGGGAGAACGGTGATTTCAATACGAAGACCGAGACAGTCGGCATGAAAATCGAGTACGGAGGAAAATACTGAGATGAATAAGTTCTTGAAAAAAATGGTGCTGGCGACGACAGCATTGGCGCTCGCGCCATGCATGGCGTCCGCGGAAGACGTTACCCTCAATTGGGCACTCTGGGATCTGGACAAGGTTGCCTACTACGATCCGATCATCGAAGCCTACGAGGCCTCGCATCCGGGCATAAAGATCGAGACCACAGATCTCGGTTCCAGCGATTATAACCAGATGGTGATGACACAGCTCACCGGTGGCGGCGATGATCTCGATATCGTCACCATCAAGGACGTTCCAGGCTATGCCCAGTTGGTCAATACCGGCCGTTTGATGAACCTGAACGAGATCGGTGCCGTGCCTTCCGATACCTCCGGTTACGGCGGGTTGGTCGAGGCGTTGACAGTTGATGGCAATATCTATGCCCTGCCGTTCAGAACGGACTTCTGGATCGTCTACTATAACAAGGACCTGTTTGACGCGGCCGGTGTCGACTATCCAACCAATGATATGACCTGGGCCGAATTTGACGCAAAAGCCCGCGCTGTCACGTCCGGGTTTGGTGCTGACAAGGTCTACGGAACACACCTGCACACCTGGAGATCAACAGTCCAGCTGCCGGCAATTCAAAGCGGCGAGAACAAGCTCGTGGCCAAGGACTACAGCTTCCTGAAGCCTTGGTATGAACGCGCCCTTGCTCTGCAGGAAGATGGCATCATCCGGTCCTACGCGTCTTTGAAAACCTCACAGACCCACTATTCAGGTCCGTGGTTCTCATCGAAGATCGCGATGCTGCCTATGGGAAGCTGGTTCATTGCCACTCAGATAAGCAAGGTCAAATCGGGTGAGTCCAGTGCGACCAACTGGGGTCTCGTGAAATATCCGCATCCAGAAGGTGTTGAAGCAGGAGCGACATCCGGTCAGGTGACATCGCTCGGCATCAACGTGAATTCCAAAAAGGCGGATGCCGCGAAGGACTTCATCGAGTGGGTCTCCGGTCCTGAGGGTGCTGCTATCGTATCTGCAACTGGAACGATTCCGGCCCTGCGTGACGACAAGGTGATCGGGACCATCTCCTCAAAGGACGGGTTTCCGGAAGATGATGCTAGCGCTCAGGCACTCGTGACATCCGCTGCCTATCTGGAAATGCCGGTGGATCTGAAGGCCGCCGAATACGAGCTGGTTTTGAACCGTGTTCATGATGAGCTGATGACCAACAACATTTCCATCGATGATGCTATCGCCGAAATGAACGCTGGCGTTGCTGAAATCGACTGATGAAAAGTGCGGAACCGGTCCAGGCCGGTTCCGCAATTCTGGAGCATTGAATGGTTTCCAATCCCCTGTCGGGCAATCCGCTTCGAACCCGCGCAGACGTGCAGCGCGCCGCGGCTGATCTCTTCTCTCCGCTTCTCCCCTATTTTTCTTCATCTGGTGCACGGGTGCGTTTGAGCGCAACCTCCGCCCATTTCGATCAGGCGGCGGCTGACCTTGAAGGTTTTGCACGGCCCTTGTGGGGAATTGTGCCGCTTGTCGCAGGCGGCGGGCAATTTGAGCACTGGGACCTCTATAGGCGTGGATTGGCCAACGGAACCGATCCGGAGCACCCCGACTATTGGGGAGAAATTGGCGACAAGGATCAGCGGCAGGTCGAGCTGGCCTCGCTTGGTTTCACGTTGAGACTGGCGCGGGAGCATATCTGGGACCCGCTGGATGAGCGTGCCAAGAAGAACGTAGCCAATTATCTAATCTCGGGACGGGAGCATGAGTTTGTCGATAGCAACTGGAAGTTCTTCCGCATACTGATAGACCTTGGTCTTGAGCATTGCGGTATCGGGATATCACCGGCGAAACGGGAAAAATACCTGGATGACATCGATGGCTTTGCCATGGAAGAAGGCTGGTACCGCGATGGCCCGATCCGCAGTGCCGACCATTACATCCCGTTTGCGTTCCATTACTATGGGCTCATCTATGCCGTCTTGTCAGGTGACACCGCGCGGGCCGACCGTTTCAAGGACCGGGCAAGGGAATTCGCAGGGTCAATAAAGCACTGGTATGGTAAGGACGGCTCCGCGCTGCCATTCGGGCGCAGCCTGACCTATCGCTTTGCACATGCAGGCTATTGGGGCGCTCTCGCCTTTGCCGGTGTCGAGGCGCTTTCCTGGGGGCAGATCAAGGGGTATTTCCTGCGCAATCTCCGCTGGTGGGCCGGGCAGGCCATTTTCGACCGGGATGGCGTTCTGTCTGTCGGCTACTGCTATCCGAACCTCTTGATGAGCGAAGGTTATAATTCCGCAGGCTCGCCCTACTGGGCAATGAAAGCGTTTCTGCCTCTGGCTCTTGCGGAAGATCATCCGTTCTGGGCTGCGGAGGAAGAGGAGCCGGAAGAGCCAGAGGCGCCGGTGCCTCTCAAGGAAGCGGGTATGGCGATGCAGCATCTTCCCGGCCATACGGTTGCCTTGACCAGTGGACAGTATTACGCGCGCTGGCGCGGTACGCCGGAAAAATACGGCAAGTTCGCGTATTCGACCCGTTATGGATTTTCGGTGGAAGCCAATGACCGGCATTTTCCTTCGGCAGCCTGTGACAGTGCGCTTTATGTGTCAAAGGACGGCCAGCATTTCCGCATGCGTGAGACCTGCGAAGAGGTTCTGATCACTGGTGACAAACTCTATTCCAGATGGTGCCCGTATGACGATGTCGAAGTTGAAACCTGGCTGATCCCGGCGGGTCAGTGGCACCAGCGCATTCATGTGATTAATGCGTCCGACACGCTGGAGATTGCAGAAGGGGGGTTTGCTTTGGCAAAGCCTGAGTTCAGGGCATGGACTGAAACCCTGGATGCGGACAGGGCTGAACTTCATACCGCCACTGACATCAGCGTTGTGGTTGGTTACGACAGGCGCATTCCAACCATCATCAGCCCGTTTTCCAATACGAATCTAATGTTCGCAAGAACGCTTGTGCCGCAACTCAGAGGTTGCTTGAAGCCAGGGGAAAACCGTCTGGCATGTGCTGTCCTGGCAAGACCGTCGGATATCGAGACACCAATGCCGGATCCGCCAGAGCTTCCTGAGTTGTCAGAGCTTAGGGCGCTTTTTGATATGGATGGGCAGGTGCCTGAAGTATTTGAAATTGCCTAGAGCGTTTCACAATCTCCATTGCGCGACCGGGCTGATACTAGCGCGGGCCCTCATTTTTCATGGCAGGATCATTGGGCTCACACCCGCAGCTAGACAGAAATTATTGCCAAACGACCAATGTGGCAGCACCGTTGTGGCAGCGTCTACTGGATGGCTTTGATTGCCGGATAAGCTCTGCGGAAGGCCCCATAAGCGGCTTCAAACCTGTCGCGTTTCTCCGTATCGGGTATCACGGTCTCCCGAATTTCGGGCGTCGTCATGATCTGTTCGGGGGAAGCGCCGGTGGCCGCGGCGAGGCCAAGCCGGGCAGCGCCCAATGCGGCGCCGAATTCTCCGCTGACCGGCAAATGAAGCGGAACGCCAAGCACAGTCGCCATGAGGCGCACCCAGTAGAGAGAGGCTGTTCCGCCGCCGATGGCGAAAAGCTGATCCATTCGCGCATCGGTGGCCTGCAACGCCTCGAAGCTGTCGCGCATGGCAAAAGCAACGCCTTCCAGAAGCGCCCGTGTCATATCCTCAAGCGTTGTACTCGCCGAGAGCCCCGTGAAACTGCCCCGGATTTCGGCGTCATTGTGGGGCGTGCGTTCGCCCGAAAGATAAGGCAGATATCTCACAGGTCCCGGGCCTTGCAGCGTGCCGCCGAGCCCGGCAGTCAATTCAGCCGGACTTTTGCCGGCTATCTGGGCCAGCCAGTTCAGGCTGTCCGTGGCCGATAGCATGACACCCATTTGGTACCAGCGTCCTGGAACAGCGTGGCAGAACGTGTGCACAGCGGTCTCGGGTGCCGGACGATAACCGTCTCGAGCCGACAGAAGCACGCCCGAGGTGCCGAGAGAGACGAAGCCCTGCCCCTCATCGAGTGCCCCTATCCCGCATGCGGCTGCCGCGTTGTCGCCTGCCCCACCGGCAATGGTGACAGAGCCGGAGAGACCCCATTTGGAGACCAGCTCAGGCCGCAGCTCTCCGGCCTTCTCCGTGCCTTCGACAAGTCTGGGCATCTGGTCCCGGCGCATGTTTCCGGCTTTCAGGAGCGTATCTGACCAGGCCCTCTTTCCGACGTTCAGCCAGGAGGTGCCGGCGCTGTCGGACATGTCCGCAACGAATGTACCGGTCAGATAAAAGTTCAGATAGGCCGTGGGGAGCAGAACCTTCTCGATTTTCTCGAAGATCGCCGGTTCGTTTTCCCGCACCCATTCCAGCTTGGGCGCGGTGAAGCCGGGAAAGACGATGTTGCCCGAAAGCGCCCTTACGCCCTCTGTCGCATCGAGCCGCGCCGCTTCAACATGGGAGCGGGTGTCGTTCCACAGGATACAGGGCCGCAGGACTTTGCCCGTTGCATCGAGCAATGTGGCACCGTGCATCTGGCCTGCCACGCCGATGCCGCGGACACGCGAAAACTCCGGGTATGTGGCGCGCAATTCCTCAACAGCGCTTTCGAGAGCGGAGATCCAGTCTGCGGGGTCCTGCTCGGACCAGCCAGCATGCGGATTTGCCACGCAGTACTGACGCTCACTCGCAGCAACGGGTTTGCCTTCTTCATCCACCAGAAGTGCCCGCAGCCCGGAAGTTCCAAGGTCGATGCCCAGAAACATGATTCAGTTGCCTTTCACATAACGTTCAAGCGCGGCTGCCATACCGTCTCGATAGATGATCGTCAGCCAGCGCCCGAACGCTTCGGCAAAACGCGATGTGTCAGCCAGGTCACCGTAGAATTGCCGCATGCCAAGCCAGATATGAGGCGTTTCTTCTGCTTTTCGGGCGCAGATGGTTAGTTCATTCCAGAAAGGATCGTTGGGTTCGATCCCGCTGCCGTCTTCGCGTTGCCCTTTGCACATACGTGCCCAGCTGGCCTCGACCAGTGCCAATCCTTCCAGCGGAGCTGAGGCAGCAAGCGCATCGTGAACGGTGGGCAGAACAAAGCCGGGGTGGCGGGACGAACCGTCGAAAGCAATTCGCCGGATCGTATCGGCTATCGCGGGATTAGCAAACCTGCGTTCGATCAGGTCCATGTATTGCAGTGGCGTCATGCCCGGCACGGGGTCGACATGGGGCACGATTTCCTCGGTCATCACCTTGCGGAAAAACGAAAGTATCGTGCGGTGTTCCATTGCTTGCGAAACCGTCTGGAGTCCAAGCACCTCCGCTGCATTGGCGATGACCTGATGCCCGGCATTCAGAATGCGGATTTTCTGTGATTCATAGCCATGCACATTGTCCGAGAAGATCGCGCCAACCCTGTCCCAGTCGGGGCGGCCGGCACAAAAGGCGTCTTCGATCACCCATTGGCGGAAGTTTTCATGGGTCACCGGGGCAGCATCGTCGATACCGAACTCCCGGGCCAGCGCTATTTCCTCAGGACCGGTCGCGGGCACGATGCAATCGACCATCGAGTTGGGGAAGGTGCAGGCCGTGTTGATCCAGTCAGCCAAATCCGGATCCGACATCCGGGCGAGCGATAGCACTGCCTGGCGCAGGACTGCGCCGTTGCCCAGCAGGTTGTCGCAGCTTAGGCCGGTGAATGGCCCGGTGCCTTGCGCGCGCCGCAGCTTCAACGCAGCAATCATAGCGCCAAAAGCCGTACAGGGAGTGTCAGGATTGGCTGCGTCATGCAGGATGTCGGGATGGTCTTCTGTAAATATTCCGGTCACCGGGTCAGTGTAATAGCCGCCTTCCGTGACTGTCAGCGCCACGATGCGAATGGCCGGATCCGCCATCTGTGCAATCAATGCGGCATTCCCATCCTCAACCGGTACGTAGCCTGTCATCGACCCGACGACTTCCGCTGAACGTCCGGAAGGCGACAGTTCGATCAATGTTGTCAGATAGTCCTGCGCTGCCAGCCGGTCGCGCATCGCCTTGTCATTGGGGCGTACACCCGCCCCGATGATTGCCCAGTCCTGTGCAAGGCCTTGTTGTATCAGCCGGTGCAAATACCAGGATTGATGTGCCCGGTGAAAGTTGCCCAGCCCGATGTGAACAATGCCGGGGCTTAGCAAGCTGCGGTCATATTGAGGCCGCTCAATCTCTTCCGGCAGATCGCTCACGGTGGCGTTCGACAGTTTGATCATGTCAGGTCCTCAACCGGCGTGCCCGTCAGGCACAAGTGTCTCAAAGGCCTGGGTCAAGCTGTCGATGACCTGCACGGCTCCTGCGCTGCGAAGGACGGCGGCGTGGGCCTCCCGTCGCCCCTCCAGGTGGCTGCCTCCGACAAAGCCGACCGCCCGCATCCCGGCGGCGGTGGCACCGGCTATGCCATGAGGGGAATCTTCCAGCACTGCGCAGGCTTCCGGCGGCACGCCAAGCTGCCGGGCGGCAAGCAGAAAAAGATCGGGTGCCGGTTTGCCCTGTTTGACTTGATCGGCGGAGAATCCGCGTCCGTCGAAATAGGGTGCAAGGCCGGCGATTTCCAGTGTCCGATCCAGCCGGCGCACGGAACTGCCCGTCGCAATCGCCATGCCGATACGGCTCATTTGCAGCTTTTCCAGTAATGGCTGAACACCCGGCACGCGGCGCAGCTCCGACGGGTATCTGGCGAAGAGACGATCCTCAACGCGCGTGGCGAAGGCGTCCGGGGAGTCGTGTTCCAGATGTTCTCCCACATCGCGGCAAATACCCTGGATGGACACCCCAAGATATTTTTCACCGACCTTTTCCGCTGTCGCGTCGCTCAGCCCTGCGGACCGCATCTCGGCGGCGACAGCCTCCAGCGACAGCGGCTCACTGTCGACAAGGCACCCATCCATGTCGAATATGACGGCTTTAATCATCGCTGTGCCCATATCCCGCAGCCTGCCTCATATGCGCTTTTCAGTCTTGCGGTCGAACAGATGCACATCTTTCGGGTCGATCAGATAGCCGAGTTGACTGCCTGGCCGAGCGCTGATCCGCTGTTTGACGAGGGCATCGATCAGGTCGTTGCCGGACTTGGCGAAAATTTGCGTTTCCGATCCGGTCGGCTCGATCACCACGACTTGCATAGGCACACCGCCGTCGCCGATCTGAATGTGCTCCGGACGGATGCCGTATGTTACCTGTTGCCCGTCTTCCGCCTCAGTGGCGGGCAGAGGCAGCATCAGACCGCTGTCGGAAACAAAATGCTTCGTCCCGCCGTTGCTCGTGATTTTGCCATGGACGAAATTCATGGATGGCGACCCAATAAATCCGGCGACAAACACATTGTTGGGATTGTCATACAGATCGAGCGGGCTGCCGATCTGCTCGACCCGGCCGTCGCGCATGACAACGATCTTGTCGGCCATGGTCATGGCCTCGATCTGGTCGTGGGTCACGTACACGATGGTGGTGCCAAGACGCTGGTGCAGTTCCTTGATTTCAACACGCATCGTCACACGAAGTTTTGCATCGAGGTTCGAGAGCGGCTCATCGAACAGGAAGACCTGCGGATCGCGCACAATGGCCCGGCCCATCGCCACGCGTTGCCGCTGGCCGCCTGACAGCTCTTTGGGAAAGCGTTTGAGATACTTGGTCAAATCCAGGATCTCGGCAGCTTTCGTTACCTTTTCCTCGATTTCCGACTTTGGCCGTTTGGCCATCTTCAGCGGGAATCCGATGTTGTCGTAGACCGTTTTGTGCGGATAAAGCGCATAGCTCTGGAACACCATGGCGATGTCGCGCTCTTTCGGCAGAACGTCGTTGACGACCTTGCCGCCGATGGAAATTGTCCCGTCGCTGATTTCTTCAAGCCCTGCCAGCATGCGCAGCAATGTAGATTTGCCGCAGCCCGATGGTCCTACGAGCACAACGAATTCCCCGTCTTCAATGTCGACGCTGACGCCGTGCATTACCTGCAAGCTGCCGTAGCGCTTGATGACGTTATCTATTTTTACGTTCGCCATTTTCCGTCCCTTACTGCGGCAACTCGATTTGCATCTTCACATCCGCCGGGGGGGCAGAGGCGGCGATTTCGAAGGCACGCACGCTATCTGCGAAGTCGAAGGTTCTGGTGATGAGTGGTTTGACATCAATTGCTCCCGAGGAGAGCATTCCGACGCAGCGTGGAAAGACGTGAGCGTAGCGGAAGATGTTTTCCACGCGTGCCTCCCGCACCATCGCAGCTCCCGCGTCATAGCTGATTGGGTCGGGCTGGCCGCCGATCATGACCACGCAGCCGCCAGGGCAAAGCGCTTCAAATACACTGGCTGCAGCGCGCGGCGAACCGGTTGCCTCGAACACGATGTCAGCTCCCCAGCCATCGGTGTCGCGCATGACCATTTCGGCAATGTCGCCAGAGGTTACATTGACCGGGGTGATCGCCGGACTGAGGGATCCCGCAATCTCAAGCTTTTTCTCAGCCAGGTCAGTTACATAAACACGTGCGCATCCAGCGGCGAGAGCCGAAAGCGCGGTGACAAGGCCGATAGGTCCAGCCCCCATCACTACCGCATTGTCGCCCGGTTTTATCCGTGCCTTTGTTGCGGCATGCACTCCCACGGCGAGGGGTTCCACCATCGCGGCCTCGGCAAAGCTGACATTGTCCGGTAGCTTGAACGTGAAGGCTTCCGGGTGGACGCAGGTTGGTCGCAGGATGCCGTGAACCGGGGGCGTGGCCCAGAAGCGAACGGCAGGGTCGATATTATACATTCCAAGGCGCGTGGCCCGGCTGTTTGGGTCGGGAATGCCGGGCTCCATGCAGACACGGTCTCCCGCCTTCAAGGTTGTGACATCTTTGCCAACCTCGATGACGGTACCGGAGGCTTCATGGCCAAGGATCATTGGTTCGTTGACCACGAATGGCCCGATGCGGCCGTGGGTATAGTAGTGCACATCCGAGCCACAGATCCCGACAGTGTGAAGCTTGATCCGCACATCACGTGCCCCAAGTACTTCTTCGACACGGTCGATTGCCGCGAAATCGCGCAGTGACAGTTCGTCTTTCTTTTCAAGGACAAGCGCTTTCATACCTCAACCCTTCGTAACGATGAGTGCAGCCAAGGCCATGGCGATGGCATTCGAGATCCAGATCGAAAAACCTGACGGTTCAAGGAAGCGAAGCCAGAAAAGCGACAGGGCCACCCAGATGACGACCGAGATGAACAAACGGTCGAACCAGTTCGTTTCAATCGGAAGAAAGCCGCCTTCCGTCTTGGCCGGTTCCGGTCCGCCATCCTCTTCAAAATGCGCGGAGGCGAGCGGCGTTTCGTGGGTTTTGCTCATTCGATTATCCTTTCACCGCTCCGAAGGTCAGGCCGGCCACAATGTGCTTCTGCACGAGACCGAAGACGATCAGCGCGGGGATCAGGGTGAAGACCGAAATCGTGGCCATGACACCCCATTCGGTCCCGGTGGTGGTTACGTATTCCGATAGACCTGTCGTCAGGGTCCGGGCGTTGAAGTTTGTCAGCGTTGCGGCCAGGAGATACTCGTTCCAGGCAAAGACCCAGGTCAAAATCAGCGTGACGGCGAGGCCGGGGCGGCAGAGCGGAAAGACCACTTCCGTGATTACTTTCCACGGGCTTGCACCATCCACGAAAGCAGCCTCATCAAGCTCCTTCGGAATGCCATCCACCGTGGGGCGCAGGGTCCAGATGGCAAAAGGAAGATTGAAGGTGCAGTAGACAAGGATCATGCCGATCCGAGTGTCCAGCAGGGTGAAGTCCCCGATCGCATAGACCTGGGTCATCAGGAGAAAGAGGGGCAGCAGAAACACGGCGGGCGGTGCCATGCGGTTGGTGATCGTCCAGAAGAAAATCGATTCCTTGCCCCCCATCCGGAACCGCGACAGGGCGTAGCAGGCAAAGAAGCCAAGCAGCGTGCAAAGGATCGCGTTTCCGGTCGAGATAATGATCGAGTTCAGCATGTAGCTGCGGAGCAGCCTGTCGCCCCAGACCTTGGCGTAGTTGCCCCAAAACGGGTCTCTGAGGATAACGTCCGGGGTGCTGAACAGCTGTACGGCAGGCTTCACCGAAATGACGAAGAGCCAGTAGATCGGGAACAGGGTGAGGAGGCTGACCAGCGTCCAGAAAACAATGCCGATAACCGGGTGTTGCTTTTTCATGACGTTATCCCTCCTTGGTGTTTCGCGGAGCCAGCATCGTCACGTAGAGCAGCCAGCACGCAACGATGGTGAGATAGAGGACGATCACCGAAATGGTCGATCCGTAGCCGTAGTTCGTCTTCGGGAATACTTCCTTGAAGATGTGCACCCCGACAAAACGCGTGGAGGAACCTGGGCCGCCGCCTGTCAGCATCCAGACCTCATCGACAGTTCGCAGGGCATCCATCAGGCGGATAAAAACGGTAGCGACAACGGCAGGCGCGATCATCGGCAGCGTGATGTGCCAAAAAATCTGGCGCTTGTTCGCGCCGTCGATCTGGGCCTGTTCGAATGGGTCGGGCGGCAGTGACACCAGCGCGGCGATAAGGGTGAGCGTGACGAGGGGTGTCCAGTGCCAGATGTCCATGATGACAATGGTCGTAAAGGCGGTGACCGAAGATGTGCCGATGTTCATTGTGATGCCGAACCACTCATCCAGATAATAGGGAATGATCCCGATGGAGGCTGTGGTCATCAACTTCCAGACCGACCCCACAATGATAGGAGCCATGATGAGGGGAAGGGTATGGATGGTTCTGAAAATGGCCTTGCCGGGAAAATCCTTCATGAAGGCCTGGGCCAGAAAATACCCCAGGATCAGCTCGGACAAGACGGCAAAGAAGACAAATAGCACGGTGACGCCGACCGAATTCAGAAATTCAGCGTCGAACACGATGCGCCGGAAGTTGTCGGCGCCGTTGAAGATCATCTCGGGGTTCGCGGCGAACGGGTTCCAGCTGTGAAAGGAAACGTAGACCACGTAGATGAAAGGCAGAACGCCAAAAAAGAACAGGATTGTCAGTGTTGGGGCCAGAAGGATCCAGCCAAGCCTGTTGGATTGCATCGTTGGCCTCCCCAAGGATGTGACGGTGCGGGTATTGGTCCTGAAAACGGCACTGCGGGCCACTGCAAGCAGACCGCCGCCATGACGGCGGCGGTCCTCAAGGGGTGACGCTTACTCGCGGTATCCCAGGTTGGTGAGCTCGGCTTCTGCCGCAGCAGCCATCTGATCCAGCCCGTCGGAGACACTCAGGTCGCCGGTCAGGATTTTATAGAAGATCGGCGCCGTCGCTTCGCGGACCTGTGCGTGGAACGGATAGGCTGGGGCGCCTGCGAAGAGGTAACCCTTGTCCTTCAGCATATCGTAGTAACCGCCCAGCTCCTTGTTCATCGCCTGGACCTTCGGGTCGTCGTATGTCGACTTGTTGGTCACGCGCGGTGCGGCAACGGCCCAGTCGGGCTGAACTTCGTCCTGGCCGATGTACTGCAGGAACAGTGCTGCTGCTTCTTTCTGTTTGGAGGTGGAAGGCAGGCCGAATGCGCCGCCGTCATAGTAGCCGATATAGCCCTTGCCGGCTTCCGCGTCTTCGAGAACACCGTCAGCGAGTGGCGGCAGAGCAACGCCCACTTTGCCCACAACCAGCGACTTGGAAGAATCCGCGGCAATCCAGCCGGCATTTTCGCCATAGACCAGACCTTGGGCGGCACGGCCGGCGCCAAAGGTTGTGCCGACTTCCGTCCACGTTGAGGCGTTGCTTTCCGGTGGTGCGATGTCGCGCATCGAAAGCCACCAGGTCATGGCCTCTTTGGCCTTGTCGCTGTTCATGGACCCGCCGTTTTTAACCGACGCAGCATAGTTTTTATCGGGATTGATGCCCCAGTTGTAAACACCGAAGGTTGGGGCGATCGACTCGTAATATTCGTACCAGGATGCAACGTGGCCGGTATGCGCCTGTGCCGTGGTCCCCCACAGTTTCAGGTCGTGCTCCTTGCCGTAGTCAGTAAAGAACCGGGCGATTTCAGCATAGTCCGCGTGATTGGTGGCTGGCTTGAGATCCTTGCCGGTTTTTGCCTTGAACGCGGCCTGGATATCGGGATCGCCGAACAGGTCCTTGCGGTACAGATAAACCTTGATGAAGGCTTCCATCGGAACGCCGAACAGATCGCCATCCGCGTTTTTAAAATAGTTGGCGAAGGTGGTGAAATTGTCTTCGCTGTAAGTCGGGGCCTTCAGCTCGGGCTTCTCCTTCAGCATGGCTGTCAGATCCGTCAGGAAGTCCCGCGCCAGATAAGAATAAATGATGTCCTGCTCGATGTAGACCATGTCATAGATGCCGGTACCGGCTTCCATGTCCTTGATTGCCTTGTCGAACATCTGGTCCCAAGACGTTGTCTCCACATCGACGCGAATGCCGGTCAGCTCTTCGAACTGAGGCGCGAGGACCTCCCGGATATAGAGCGACGGTGGTGAGGATTCAGTGACGCCGCGCAAGGTCACCCCCTGATAGGGCTCTGCAGCTTTTTTCCACCAATCGTCATTGCTGCCAGCGAATGCGGTTGAAGCGGCAATGGTAAATGCCAGCGCGGATGCGCCGATTTTGAATATAGATCTCACGTGTTTTCCTCCCAGGTATCCACGGAAGTTCACAGCGCGATTGCATCGTCGAACGTGCTGGCAAGCGCTGTCTCCCGCTCGCAAAATACATATGCATGATATTTTATTCAAGTGTAATTTTTCAAATGTAATTATAGACACTCATATGTATTAACGGGTAAGCTTCGGCAAAATCAGAAAGAGACAGCGCGGCGCGATGCTGCGCTGAGGAGAATTCAAGTTGGCGCGTGAACCCATAGAAGACAGCGATGCATTTCTCACCGAGGTTTGCTGGCACTACTTCGTGAATGAGATGACCCAAGCCGAAATCGCAAGATTACTGGATGTCACGCGCCTGCGTGTGAATCAGGCCATACAGCGGGCCAAGGCTCTGGGCTTGGTCAAGATCCAGATCGAATCCCCGTTCCTGCCCCGCATCGAACTGGAGCAAAGCCTGAAGAATACGCTTGGCTTGGAGCGTGCAATCGTATGCATGGTAGATCCGGAAAACTATGACTATCACCGGCCTGTCGGCGCCGCCTTGGCTGTTTTCCTGACAGAGCGTCTGAATGCGCGCCGGTGGAAATCACTTGGTGTGTCCTGGGGGCTGACACTCGACTCTGCAATTCGCAAGCTGCCCCGGCAGGCTCACCCGGATCTTGAAGTCATCTCCATCCTCGGAGGAACGGCAAAGGGCTCGACCTTCAACTCCTTCGGGGTTGCTTCGGGTTTCGCCAATGTCCTGGGCGCGCATTACTCTATTCTGACAGCGCCTATCTATCTGACCGAAGGAATCGATAGGGATCTGTTCCTTTCGCAATATGCCCTCAAGGAGCATTTCGAGAAGTTTGAAAAACTGGATGCGGTGTTGCTGACCTGCTCCAACGTTTCGCCGAAATCGTTTCTTGTCGAGCATGGCCTGCCGAAGGAATTGACGCCGGACTCATTGATTGAGGCAGGAGCGATAGGTGATGTGCTCGGTCAGTTTCTCGATAAGGACGGCAACTCTGTTTCCGCGGAGGTGGACAACCGCACCATCGGCATGCCGCTTCAGCAAATACACGCCGTGCCGGAAAAAATCATGGCGGCTGCGGGCCCTCACAAGGTTGACATCATTCTAGCTGCTTGCCGCCGCGGTCTCGTCGACACGCTCGTCACCGACGATCTGACCGCCAAACTGCTTCTGGAAAAACATGCATCGCAGGCGGACGCGGCGGAGTAGCTGCCTCTTGTGAAATCCTGGAGAAACAGATGAGACGTCTCTGCATTCATTCATTTGTCCGGGCTGACAGACAAATACAGAGCGCCTTGGAAATGGCGCTCGAGAAATCGGCGAAGCATACGAAATACAGCTGCCCGCCGAGGGCGGGCGGCTGGAAAAACGCCGCCCAAGCCATCGCCGATGGTTTCCTGTCTCTCGTTCACGGGAATTGGCGGGATACCCAGGTGGATAAAGATCCGCCGGCAGCTCATGCCAAGCCGTCCATTCAATTCAAGTGGTCAGCGGCAGAACGTCGTCACGCAGTGAAGATTGGCATCTAGGTTATGGCACTGGCAGCCGACAGTCTTGGACCGACCGTATGCATCGGTGAAATCCTGGTGGAGATCGTCGCGACCACCGTGGGAGAAGGCTTTGCCGAAACACAGCCTCTCCTTGGCCCGTTTCCAAGTGGGGCTCCGGCAATATTCATCGATCAATGCGCGCGCATGGGTGGCAGAGCGGCAATGATTGGTGTCGTGGGCGAAGATGATTTTGGCCGGATCTGCCTTGATAGGTTGCAGCGCGACGGAGTGGATGTGTCAGGCTGCCTTGCTGTTCCGGAACTGCCAACCGGTACCGCTTTCGTGCGCTACCGGCAGGATGGAACGCGCGACTTTGTCTTCAATATGTGGACCTCTGCTGCCGGCCGGCTTGCGTGGACAGCGGACGTTGAAGCGGTTGTCGCGCAGGCGGGGCATTTGCACGTCATGGGAACGCTGCTGGGGCAGGATATCGTCTGGCCGTTGATCGAACGGGCCGCGAAGATCGTCAAGGCCCGGGGCGGAACGGTTTCACTTGACCCAAATATGCGCAAGGAACTGACAGCTGACGCAGTCACCGGCGCGCGCATCGCCAAGATAGTTTCGATGTCCGACCTCCTTCTGCCTTCCGGAAGTGAACTCTACCTGGCAGCCGGCGTAGATCCGTCGGCAGGGGAGGACATGGCTCTTGAAAGGCTTTTTTCCCAAGGCGTGTCCGAGGTCGCCGTGAAGCGTGGAGATCAGGGGGCAAGCTGCTTTCAACCGGGGGGGCTCCGCACCGATGAAGCAGCCTTCAAGGTGACCGAAATCGACCCGACCGGTGCGGGTGATTGCTTCGGGGGTGCCTATCTCGCCAGCCGCCGCTTGGGCCTGACGGTTCAGGAGGCCCTTGTTTACGCCAACGCGGCGGGCGCCAGAAACGTGACCATGCGAGGTCCGATGGAAGGCGCTGGCATGCGCAATGACCTCGATCAGTTCATTGCCAATACCTCGAGAGGATCATGATGCCTGTTGCACTTACCGATCTCGCGCCACTCTTTCGCCACGGCACACCACGAGGCATCGTTTCGGTCTGTTCCGCGCATCCGCTGGTGCTGCGGGCAGCCCTGCGCCATGGTCGCGACACCGGCAACACGGTGCTGATCGAGGCAACCTGTAATCAGGTCAATCATCTTGGCGGTTATACGGGCATGACGCCGGCCAATTTTGCAGAACTCGTTCAGGACCTGGCAGCCCAGGAAGGCTGCCCAAAGGATCATATCGTTTTGGGAGGGGACCATCTCGGCCCAAACCCCTGGCGGCATTTGCCGGCCGAAGAGGCGTTGCAAGCGGCCGAAAACATGGTCGCTGGGTATGTTGCCGCCGGGTTCCGAAAGCTTCATCTCGATGCATCAATGGGGTGCAGCGGCGAGCCATCCGCTTTGGATGATGCCACCATAGCGGGCCGCACCGCGCGGCTTGCACGGGTGGCGGAGGCTACCGCGCGTTCGCTCGGGCAGGATCTTCCTTTGTATATCATCGGCACCGAAGTCCCGCCCCCCGGGGGTGCCGACCACGAATTGACGATGATCTGTCCCACCTCACCGGAGGCGGCACGGCAAACACTCAACATTCACCGGACAATGTTTGACCAATACGGTTTGCAGGAGGCGTTCACCCGGGTCATCGGACTGGTCGTGCAGCCGGGTGTGGAGTTTGGAAATCATAATGTGATCCACTACGCGCCCAACAACGCACATGCCCTGACCAGCGTTCTGGCGGACGAACCCCAGTTTGTCTTCGAGGCGCATTCCACGGATTACCAGGGCTTTGCGCCACTGGCGCAACTCGTTCGGGATGGATTTGAAATCCTCAAGGTTGGTCCCGAACTGACTTTTGTGTTGCGGGAGACACTCTATGGACTCGATCTGATCGCATCCGATCTTTTGCCCGATTACGGCACCCGTCCGCTCTACGGCATCATGGAAGAGCTCATGCTGGCCGAACCGGGGCACTGGGCCAGCCATTACAGCGGTTCAGGGGCGGAAACGAGAATGCTGCGGCACTACTCCCTTTCCGATCGCATCCGGTACTACTGGACATCCGATGTTGCCCAGAGCGCTGTGACGGATCTGATAAATGCGCTCCGGGGTCAAAGCATTCCCCTGCCGCTTTTCCGCCAGCATCTGCCCGATGCGGCCGAATTTGCCAACGCCCCTCTGGATCCCGAAGGCCTCCTGATCTTCCGCATCATGCGAAGCCTGCAGACCTACCACGAAGCCTCTGCCTTACAGTCATGAACGAAACGGAGAACCACAATGGCTACGCAATTCAGAGACAAGAGCGTCATCATTACCGGCGCGGGAAAAGGGATTGGGCGGGCCTGTGCAATTGAAATGGCGGCTCGTGGTGCCAATGTCATCGCGCTGGCGCGGACGGACAGCGACCTTTCCAGCCTCAGCGAAGAGACGGGCTGCCGTACCATCAAAGCCGATTTGCTTGACAATGCCGCCGCCCGCGCAGCGATGAGAGAAGCGGGTACCTGTGATTTCCTTATCAACTGTGCGGGGACAAATGTACTCGAATCCGTTCTGGAAATGACGGAGGAAGGCTACGAGGCTGTGATGGGCATCAACCTTCGGGCTGCACTTATCTGTGCCCAGGAATTTGCCCGTGCACGTGTCGCGGCAGGTGGCGGTGGAGCAATCCTGAATGTCACCTCCATTGCAGGGCATCGCGGTTTTGACGAGCATATGTGTTACGCCGCTTCGAAGGCAGGGCTGGAAGGTGCGACGCGGGTCATGGCCAAGGAACTGGGCCAACACGGCATCCGCGTCAACGCTGTGGCTCCCACTGTCACCATGACCGAACTGGCTGCCGCGGCATGGTCGGATCCCGCAAAGAAAGATCCG
>JBNKOQ010000022.1:0-17510 GCA_050294735.1 Roseibium sp.
CCTGCCGGACCTCAGCCAAATCGATAGCCGTCGTCAAATCGGCATCACTCGGCCCGATGATCAAGGCGCTGCTATCGGCGCTCCGGCGCAAATCGTCAGGCAAAACCGAAGAAATCTTGCTGAGCGCATTCCGGCCTGCTGAGCGAAGCGGATGGTCGCCGCGCTCGGTAACCCAGCGCATACCGAGAACGATGGCCTCGATTTCCTCTTCGGAAAACATCAACGGCGGCAGCATAAAGCCAGGCCGCAGCACATATCCAAGCCCCGGCTCCCCCTCGATCAGCGCCCCTTGCCCTTGCAAAGTCGCGATGTCCCGGTAAAGCGTGCGGATACTGATCCCCATTTCGTCTGCCAGCGCCTGGCCACTCACCGGCCTGCGATGGCGCCGGAGGACCTGAAGCAGCGACAGCAGTCTTTCGGATCTTGACACAGCTACCCCAGAAGTCAGAGGAAGATATCGGGCTTTAAGCCCGCCACCTGTCCAAAATATGGGCTGAAAACAGCTCCGGCAAAAAGAAGGGTATCAAAACGAACAAAACCCTCAGCGGTAAGCCGAGGGTTTGTTGTAGATCTGCAGCCGGTCAAACCCGGGCTGTGATTTTTTGCCGTTCGGCGATCCTGCCCTTAGACGTCGTCTTTCGGGGTAAGGATCTGACGGCCCCGGTACATGCCGGACTTGAGGTCGACGTGATGCGGACGGCGCAGTTCGCCCGAATCCTTGTCCTCAACGTATGTCGGCTGCTTCAGGGCGTCCGTGGAACGGCGAAAACCGCGCTTCATGCGCGAGGTTTTTCTCTTTGGAACGGCCATTTTGTTTTTCTCCGTGGTCCATAGTCGCGCGGCCCGGACCGGGAAAGCCCGGGGCGTGGCGTCACGCAGCGTGTTGGAATGGGCGGCGTTATACAGGCAAAGCACAGCTTTTGCCAGCCCATTGAGTGAATTTTCTTGACCCGGACCTACACAGAGTCGGACGGGCCGTCAAGAGCCAAGCACGCAGCTGAAAATCGGCCCGGCTCCGCGAACCCTTGAAAGGTTGGTTGCCGCCAGTTTCCGATGCCCCGAAGATGGCTTGGCGGGGTTGCGGCCAAGCGGGTTGGGAAGGGCAGTTGCCAACCGCGCGGCTTCGGTTCTGGTCAGGTCCTTGGCCGGTTTGCCGAACCAGGCCTGGGCCGCGGCTTCCGCCCCGAATATGCCCTCCCCCCATTCGGCGATGTTCAGGTAGATCTCCATAATCCTGCGCTTGGTCAGCATTGCATCAACCATCAGCGCGAGCGGCAGTTCCAGTCCCTTGCGGACATAACTCCGCCCGTTCCACAGGTAGAGATTTTTAGCCGTCTGCATGGTCAAAGTGCTGGCACCGCGCGGAACGTCTCCCTCATTGATCAAAACATCGATCTGCTTTTCCAGCGCCTGCCAATCGACCCCGCCGTGGCTGCAATAGCTGCTGTCTTCGGAGGTGATGACCGCACGCACGAGATGCGGCGAGATCTCCTCAAGCGGCCGCCATTGCCGGTCGACCCACAGGAGCTGAGCATAGCGCGCCAGCATCAAAGTGCTGACCGGGGGAACAACGGCATAGATCACCGTCAGCACCGGAGGCAGGAGAACAACCACGAGCAGGGCACGAAGAAACCAGCGCCGCCACGAGGCTATGTTGCGCCAGCGGCGGCCGGACGCCTTCCGTGTCGATGCCATCTTACCCCTTAGCCCCTTGCCAATCGCAGCAGTCCAAGCATCTTCTGCCGTCATTTCGCGGCAGCTTCAAGCCAGCGTCTGCATATCCCGCTCGTTATCGGTGATGAAATCCCGGATTATCGGCACGGCGTCACGTTCTTTCGACAGCAGCAGCTGAAACACCATGTTCGACCCATGCAGGAACCCCAATTCGACCGCACAGAGGTAAAACTCCCACATCCGGCAAAACCGCTCATCGTAGAGCTTGGCCGCTTCCTCTCTGTGCGCCTCGAACCGTAAACGCCAATCTCGGATCGTATAATAGTAATGCAGTCTGAGAATTTCTGAATCGCAGACCCATAATCCCAGCCGTTCCGTCGAAGCAAACACTTCGGACAGCGCCGGAACATAACCGCCCGGGAAAATATACTTCCGGATAAACGGCCCTGTCGTTCCAGGGGGTGTCATGCGGCCAACGGAGTGAACCACCGCAAAGCCCGTGTCTGTCAGACATTCCCGGATCTTGCCAAAGTAGGCATCCAGATGACCAATCCCGACGTGCTCCATCATGCCAACGGAAATCACCCGGTCGAACTGCCCCTCAAACTCACGATAGTCCTTCAAGACAAATTGGATCTTGTCCTCAAGCCCGGCCTCCCGCACGCGTTGCTCGGCGATCTTGACCTGCTCCGGCGACACGTTCAAGGATGTGACCTTAGCACCTGCCTTGGCCATCTGAATGGCAAGGGATCCCCAACCGCCTCCGATCTCCAGCACCTCCATCCCCGGCTTCAGGTCAAGCTTCGCCACCAAATGGCGCAGCTTCCCCGCCTGCGCCTTTTCCAGACTATCGTCAGCACTGGTATAATAAGCGCAGCTGTAGTTCAGCCCCTCATCCAGGAACAGCCGGTAGAGGTCGGTGGAAAGGTCATAGTGGTGCCGGGCCTGGGCCTTGGCCCGCTCCACACTGTTGCTCTGTTGGCGGCGCCGGAATGCCTTCCAGAAGCGCCGGACAAGACCCTGTACCGGGTTCGCCCCGAGCGGTGCCCGATTGATCGAAAACAGGAACATGAAGTCGTAGATCGTCGAACCGTCTTCCAGGGTCAGCGTGCCATCCATAAAGGCCTCACCCGCGGCGAGTTCCGGGTTCAAAAACAAGGAGCGGTAAAGCTTTTTGTCATGCAGCCTTATGGTAACGGTAGGCCCGTTTTCTCCAGAACCGAAGACGTGTAAATTGCCTCCCACGTCATAGACACGCATCCGGCCATTTTTGACAAAGGAACGTAGCAGGCTCGACAACAGGCGCATTCAGCAGACCTTTCCGGTAAACTTATGGTGCTGGCCGCTCCCATAAAGCGACTCTCCAACGGTCATGGTTGAGATACAGAGTATCGTTTTTCAGCTTTCTGTCTTGACGATACAGCCAATTGGCTTCAGGGAAACCGAAACTTAAGTGACAATCCAGTCATCCATCGGGGAGCTGAACGTGACCTTCGATATCAGGCCGCATCTGGCGGAGCAGGCGGAACGTATGGAGGCTGTCCTTTCGGGCTGGCTGCAAGACGGGACCGCCGATGGCGAAACCATGCGTCCGGAGAGGCTGCTCAAGGCCATCCGCCATGCAGCCCTTGGCGGTGGCAAACGCCTGCGCCCGGTGTTGATGATGGAATGCGCCGCTCTGTTCGGACGGTCAGATGAAGGCGTCTGCCACGCTGGTGCGGCCCTGGAGTTCATTCACTGCTACTCGCTGGTTCATGATGATCTTCCGGCCATGGACGACGACGACATGCGCCGTGGCCGCCCCACCGTGCACAAAGCCTTCGACGAAGCCACCGCCATTCTGGCCGGAGATGCGCTTCTCACACTGGCATTCGATGTCATCACCGAAGAAGCCGTTCATCCAGATGCCGCAATCCGCCTGCGCCTTTCGCGCGAGCTTTCCCGCGCTTCAGGGCTCGGCGGCATGGCTGGCGGTCAAATGCTGGATCTGGAATCGGAAAACCGCGCCCGTTCGGAAACGGAAATCCGGACCTTGCAGGCAATGAAGACCGGCGCCTTGTTGAAGTATGCCTGCCGTGCGGGCGCTATTCTTGCCGACGCGCCAGAAGCGGATGTCGACCGCCTGACCCGCTTCGGTGAAATCATAGGCCTTGCCTTCCAGCTTGCCGACGATCTGCTCGACGTGGAGGGTTCGCCAGAACAAACAGGCAAGGCAACAGGAAAAGACGCCGACGCAGGGAAAGCAACCCTGGTGGGTTTACAAGGACCGAGCAAAGTCCGGCAGGAATTGAACCAGTTGCTGGTTGCAGCTCGTACGCAACTGGAGCCTTATGGCGAAAAGGCTGCCACTCTCTCCCAAATCGCCGGATACATTACAGCCCGTGAAAAATAAGGGTTTTGAAACAAAATCTTACGGTAAAGTGGAGCGGATAGGTCTAAGTTAAGATTTTATTAATAATTCGACAAGTAGCGTTGAAAGATACCAATCTATAGTTGTTAGTTGCGCGATCCCGCGCAATGGGACGGAGATCAGGCGATGACATCTTCCATCTCCCACGTGATCGGAAACGCCCAATCTGCCGCCAGCTTTCTGTCAAAGTCAGTTTCCAGCCAGCAGAATCAGAAAAACCAGCTTACAAGCGGTGTAAGCCAGGCAGGGGAACACCTTCTCACGACCGCGCAAGAGGGGCCGTTTGAAGGCCTGTCCGACGAATTTATCAAAACCCTCAAGGACAGCGTTGAGATTGCCGGCACTCTGAAAAACGCCATCAAGAGTGGCCAAGACAGTGACCGTGGCGAGAAAATTGCCAAGCTGAAAGAGCGCATTGAACAAATCAAAGAACGTTTGAAATTCGCAACGCCTCAGCAGGCCCGCGCATTGGCCCGGGAGCTGAAGCAACTTGGCAAGGAATTCAAGGAGGCAGCTCAGTCCCTCTCCGGTGGAGCTGGCACGGCGGCCTTGACCTCGGGAGTCTCCGTGCAAGCCCTCGGCGCGAGCGCCGCAAACGGCACTGCCGACCCCGCAGCAGCGACAATTCAGGCCGCAACCGTCTCCGGCGATATTCCCGCCGACGGTCTCGTCTCAGCGGAAGGCGCCGGCGAACTGGTCAAAACCGCGACACAGGCCCAGCCGGACACAACACAGGCTTCGGCGGAAGTTGCTGACCAGGCAGGCAAACTGTCAGGCCAACCTTCTTCGCAAAAAAGCCTTTCCGGCACAGATGCATCCACCCCTGGTAGCGCGCAAGCAGCACCGAGTGAGTTCAAGGCAGCCACGGAAGCTTATAGCAACGCCCCAGGGAGCAGCCAAAGACCGGCAGCTGAAAACGAAAGCGCGGCAGCGAAAAAGGCCCACGCTGAGGAACTGCGCAAAATCCAGCAAGACCTCAAGGCAATAGCCGCACGGATCAAGGCTTTGGCGGCAAAGGATGACAAAGCCGCCAAGGACGAGCTGAAGAAAGCCGAAAAGGAATTGAAAAAAGGCGAAGATGCTCTGAACCAATATCAGTCTCAGCAGTTCGCAGCCGCGCAAGCCGGAGAGACCGGAACCCAGACACCTCAGGCATCAGCGACCGGCATTTCTACCGAACCGAACGTGCAAACTGGCGTAAGCGCTCCCGTAAGCGCCGCCGTTGCGGTTCCCGTCAGCATCCCGACAAATGTGACCGTCTAAATAGACAGTCACCACACGTTACCCGGGAAGAGCCCCGCACAATCGTTCCGCCTTCGGCGATTCATAAAGTGTTAAGACTTAAAGCGCTCTTATAAGTTGAACATCCTTGGAAAAGAATTTTCCGGATTGCATGCCGCAGGAGGCGGTGATGTTTTCAGCTGTTTCAGCAACGCTCGGGAAATACGAGCAGCAAATCAGATCGGCAGCCGCACGTGCTGACGGGTCTGAAGACTCCTCCCGCCAGATGAGCGCGGCAGGCGATAAGTTGATCTCATTGGCTGAGGACGGTCCCTTCGAGCACCTTTCGGACGACTTCCTGGAAGGCATGAAAGACGATCTGGAGGTCGGCCATCTTCTGCAGCAAGCCTCCGACAGCCTCGAAGACAGCCAGCGCCAGGACAGCATCGAAAAAATCAAGCGGCGCATCGAGGAGCTCAAAGAACGTCTGAAATATGCCACACCACAGCAGGCAAAGGCTCTGCTGCGCGAGCTCAAGCAGATCGGCAAGGAATTCAAGACCGCCTCCCAATCGCTGAACGGCAGCGGGCAAAACGCAGGCTCAGCCGGAACGCTCACCACGACGACACAGACAGCCGCGCTCGAAAAGACGGAAACCCTCGCCACCCAATCCACTGAGGCCGTGTTCAGCGCAACGTCTGGCGCCTATGATTCAGGCAACCTGGAAGCAGCCATTGAGGGCCTTTTGGGATATGACCTTGGCGCCGAGGAACTGGCGGCTCTGGACGCCGGTTTCGACACGCTCGACCGGATATCGGAACGTCGCGCCGAGGCCCGGACAGATGCAGCCGGCAAGGACGATACGAAGGGCAACGCAGATGACGGCTCTTCTCCGTCCCTGGCCGCTTTGGTCGACGTCAAGGAAGTCATCGCGGCCTACACCAGCACCTCGACATCGTTTTATCAGCAGAGCAGCACCCGGACAGGTTATGACGGCTCAGCTATAAAACATGCCCAATACGACGAGCTGAGAGATATCGGCAAGCAACTCGAAGGGCTGGCCGACCAGATTGAAGCCCTGATGAAACGCAACGACGAGGAAACCAGGAAAGAACTGGAGAAGGCCCAGTCGGAGATCGCAAAAGGCACCGAGGCTCTGGACAAGTTCCAAAGCCACCCCAGCCCGGGGAGCGAAGCAGCCAGCACTTCCACGGTGACCACAGTGCACACAGAGCAGACCGTCGCTGTCTATAGTTCGCTCTCGATAGAGGTCAGCATTCCAACCGAATTGGTCGCCTGAACGGCCCCGGAAAAATCCGGTTAAACCTTTTTAGGCTGCCTGCCGAAGTCCGGCGCATCCGTGTCTTGGCCTGCTTCAATGATCGACCGGCGAATACCACGCGTGCGGGTGAACAGCTCGAACAACGCGTCGCCATCACCCCAGCGGATCGCCCGTTGCAAGGCCGACAGGTCTTCGGAAAAGCGCGACAGCATTTCAAGGATGGCGTCCTTGTTGTTAAGGCACACATCCCGCCACATGGTCGGATCGGACGCCGCAAGACGGGTGAAATCCCGGAAGCCGGAAGCGGAATATTTGATCACTTCCGATTTGGTCACTGTCTCGAGATCGTCCGCGGTTCCGACAATGTTGTAGGCAATCAGCTGCGGCAGATGAGACACGATGGCCAGCACCAGATCGTGGTGATGCACATCCATAGTGTCCACATTGGAGCCGCACGCCTGCCAAAAGGCCTTCAGTTTTTCAATTGCTGCCGGATCCGTCTTGTCTTCCGGCGTCAGAATACACCAGCGGTTCTCGAAGAGAGTCGCAAACCCCGCATCCGGGCCGGAGAATTCCGTACCTGCAATCGGATGTCCCGGGATAAAATGCACCCCTTGCGGAATATGCGGACCAATGTCGCGAAGCACAGATTCCTTGGTCGACCCAACATCTGTCACGATCGTGCCGGGCCTCAGCGATGGCGCGATCCATTTGGCAATCGCCTCATTGGCTCCAACAGGCACACACAGAATAACCAGATCGGCACCTTCAACCGCCTCTCCCGCGTCAAGGCAATACCGGTCCCCAAGCCCCAATTCCTCGGCACGAGAGAGCGTCGCCTCCGAGCGTGTCGAAATCACGATCTCACGCGCCAGATTCCGTTCACGGGTCACATGGGCAAGGGAGGACCCGATCAGGCCAATCCCGATCAAGGCCAAACGGTCAAACAAGGGCTCGGTCATCAGAACATCAAAACTTCAGGCTTATTTGAGGAACGCTGCCAAATGAGCAACGACGGTTTTATTCGCTTCTTCGCTACCGATAGACATGCGCAAAGCATTCGGCAAACCGTAGTTGCCAACCTGCCGCAGTACACAGCCGCGTTCGAGCAAATATGCGTCTGCATCAACCGCCCGTTTGCCCTCAGCGTCGGGAAAATGGATCAGCACGAAATTGCCAACACTCGGCGTCACCGTCAGGCCCAGCTTTTCCAACTCGGATACGACCCAAGGCAGCCACGTCTCATTGTGATCAACCGCCTTCTGGACAAAGGCCTTGTCCTGAACCGCCGCGATACCGGCTGCGATCGCCGGTCCGTTGACGTTGAACGGCCCGCGAATCCTGTTCAAGGCATCCATCACATGGGCCGGGCCATATCCCCAGCCCAAACGCAGATTGGCGAGTCCGTAGATCTTGGAGAAAGTGCGGGACATCACGACGTTATCAGCCGTTGCCGCCAGCTCCATGCCGCTTTCATAATCATTGCGCCGAACGTATTCTGCATAAGCCGCATCCAGCACCAGCAACACGTTTGACGGCAGACCCGCATGCAGGCGCCGTACTTCCTCAAACGGAATGTAGGTGCCCGTTGGATTGTTCGGGTTGGCAATGAAAACCATTTTGGTGCGGTCCGTGACCTTCGCCAGAATGGCATCAACATCCGTTGTCATATTCTGTTCCGGCGCCACAACAGGCGTCGCACCGGCGGCCCGGATCGCGATTTCATAAACCAGAAAGCCGTGCTCGGAATAAATCGCTTCGTCGCCCGGGCCAAGATAAGCATAGGCCAGCAGGCTGAGGATCTCGTCAGAACCCGCTCCGCAGATAATCCTCTCCGGGTTAAGACCGTAGACTTTGCCGATAGCATCGCGCAACGCCGTCGCTGCTCCATCGGGATAAAGCTCCAGATGATCCGCCGCGGCCGCCATAGCGGCTTTCGCGGCATCACTCGCCCCCAGCGGCGTCTCAT
The DNA here is from genome assembly GCA_050294735.1 of Roseibium sp. Taxonomy (GTDB): domain Bacteria; phylum Pseudomonadota; class Alphaproteobacteria; order Rhizobiales; family Stappiaceae; genus Roseibium. The sequence continues at coordinate 8,557 of JBNKOQ010000022.1, forward strand.
TCGACGACAACTTGTGCAGCGTCACCCCCTTGGAACCCTTGGACTTGCCGGGAACATAAGCGGCAATCTCCATCACTCCGGGACGTGGCTGCGGGCGGCCCGCGATTTCGCCGGAAACAGCGTCGGTCGAAGTATCAGTCATTTCAGTCATCCCTCGGCTGAGGCGGTATCGAAATCGTCGTCCGCATCGCCCTCAATATCAATCGGCGCCGAATAACCGCCAACCTTCCTCAACACATCAGGCTCAGCACCTGCCATGCCACAAGCTTTCAGAATTTCGTCTTCACCAAGATCGGCTGATACAGCGAGCAAGGCATCCACGCCGCTTGCCGACCGGTGGAAACTGACGACTTCCAGCCCCTCGTTCATCAGATCCCCAGGCAGCGCACCGGTCCACCTGGCATCGTAGACCAGCGTATCGCGGCGAACAGTCTCCGGCACGGCCTTTGAAATCACCATCGCGGGCATGTCTGCCGGACGCTCGTCGAGAACCAGAAACGGCAACCGGGCGATCACTTCGGCACCATCCGTACTCAGACCCCGCCACCAAGGCAGGTCCGCCCTGTCTTCCAGGCCGATCAGACCAAGGTCCCAGTCCGAGCCGGCAACAGATCCGACAACATCCGCCGCATCAGCCCCGGGCTGAAGATCACTGGAAAAGCCGAAATAAAACCGGGCAAGATCCAGCATGCCCAGAAGATCCGCACTGCCATCCAGATGGAGCTTGTACTCCCCCTGCAGAGCCAGCCCCGCACAAATCAGATCCCGCCACAGATGTTCAACGGTGGTCAGCGGCAACACGCCGTCATGACGTTCGACAAGATGCCGCATCATCTCGGCTTCCTGGTCCGGTTGAAACGTTACGCCATCCACGCCACTGGCAAGGCGCGCAGCGGCAATGCCCGCACACAGCTGAGCCCGCTCCATCAATCGGGCATGCAGCTCCGCATCAAGTTCGTCGATGCGGCGGCGCAAGCCATCCAGCGATGTTTCGCGGTCGGATGTTACGTTCATGACAGACCCTGGAACCTCTTTGGGAAGGTATATTTGAGGGCCATAGTCATAGGCATCACTGGCTCCAAACGCAAAAGAAAACATTGAGCCAACTGCCTTGCCCCGAAGCAAAACCCCAGGTCGTGAACCCGCCAGCCATGCTCCGGCACCTGGACAGCCGCTCGATCGCAAAGTCCGTGGGGGGCTGATCAAACCCTACCCCAAACCGGAGTCGTCCAGCCTGCTGCGGCGGATAGGTTTCAATCCCGTCGCGGCCCCTTCCGGCACAAACACCGGGCGCAGGACCCTGAGAGCGCTTTTGGCCGGCTCCACCGGCACACCCCGGTAGATTTTCTTTTCCGCTTCGACAATCAAAAGCCCGCCAAAGGCGGGCCAAAGACGCCGCCCAAGACCTTCCCAGGTCCGGGCGGAGCGCAGCACAAAGCGGGCGCGCGTCGGCGGCAGAAACAGGGCCTCCTCCTGGGCGACAACATCGAATTGGCAGTTCCGCAACAACCCGCGCAACTGACCGCCGGAATAAGGCCGGCCATAGCCGAACGGCGACAATTCCGACTGCGACCATAGTCCCCGGCGGTTCGGAACAACGACGATCAACCGCCCGCCCGGCACAAGCACGCGCCAGGCCTCCCGCAAGATAACCGAGGGATCGGCCGCATGATCAAGCGCATGAACCGCCATCACCCGGTCGAAAAAAGCATCCGAGAAAGGCAACCGGCCATCCTCGACCAATGCGGCTGCATTATCGGCCTCCCGCGGCCAGCCGACAGCGCCTTGCTGCGCCGGCATTGCCGCGATGCACCGTTCTGCACTGCCGAGGTAAGGCCGCATGAACGGACCAGCATACCCGATTCCGAGTAGACTTTGTCCCGACAACCCCGGCCACAACGTCCTGATTCTTCCGCCAATAAGCACCCGCAACAGCCGGCCCAGGGGCAAATCGTAAAAGGTTCTCAAATCGGCTACGTCGAGGTACATGGTCCGCCTGCATCACACTTGGCGCGATTGAACCTTGATCCGTAGCATTTCGCAAGCAGCGAGCCCTTGCCCCGGCTCAAAGGCTTTGCCACGTTATGGCAAGCCACAATGCCACCAAAGACCCGAGGAACATGATATGTCCGCCGCACCGTCTGTCGAAATCCGCCAGTTTCCCTGCCTTTCCGACAATTTCGGTGTGTTGATCCACGACCCGGACAGCGGCACAACCGTTGCCATCGATGTTCCCGATGCGGCACCCTATTTGGCGGTTCTCGAAGAGACAGGCTGGAGCCTCAGCCATATCCTGATCACCCACCACCATTGGGACCACGTCCAGGGGCTGGATGAATTGAAGACAAAAACCGGAGCCACAGTCATCGGCCCGGAACGTTCCCGCCAGAAAATCACCGGTATGGACAAGTTCGTGGAAGACGGGGACAAGGTGCTGACAGGTCCCTTCGAGGTTACGGCCATATCCACGCCCGGCCACACCCTGGATCAGATCTCCTGGTATTTTCCATCCCTGAAGGTGGCCCACACAGGTGACACCCTGTTCTCACTCGGCTGCGGCCGGGTGTTCGAGGGCGACACGGAAATGATGTGGGCTTCCCTCGACAAACTGAAGCGCATATTGCCAGCCGATACCACCATCTATTGCGGTCACGAATATACCCAGGCCAATGCCAGGTTTGCCCTCACCATAGACCCGGACAATGAGGCTCTGCAAAAGCGGGCAACGGAGATCGACCTGCTGAGAGCGGACGGCAAGCCGACCCTGCCCACGACAATGGCTCAGGAGCTGGCCACCAATCCATTCCTGCGCGCGAATGAGCCAGACGTGCAAAATGCCCTGGGAATGGGCGGAAAACCCGCTGCGGAGGTCTTCACAGAGATCCGCGGACGAAAAGACAACGCGTAAGGGCAGAAAAACCCGGAAACCTCTTTTGTCCGTCCATATCCGTCCCCATATGAAAAAACTCGCCATCAGAAAGGGGCAATTTGTGATGACGGATACTGCAAGCTGTACACCCGATGCACGGACGGCTGAACAACGTGCTCAAACAGTGGTCCACCGGATTCTGATGCAAGCGGAAGCCATTCCCCTGCAGCAAGGGGGAGGCCACCGGCTGGACCCAACGACCCTCCACGCGGAAGTGCTGGGCGCATTGCGCGAAATCATGGACGATCTGGTTCTGGCTGCGGCCAAAGCCGGGTAATTGAGAGCTGGCATGGGCCGCTCTGGAGCTTTAAAAAATACACCCCAGACTGGCCCAGCCGCTTTACTCACCACGCGGCTCAATGTTCAATGGAGATCTGTATCTTGCCCGAACGCACAGCTATCCTGCAAACATCATTGACTGCCGACGAAATCGTCAAACTCCTGGAGATGCAGCCCCATCCTGAAGGCGGCTTCTACGTCGAGACTTTCCGCGACGAGACAACGGACAACTCAGGGCGCCCTGCCTCAACAGCCATCTATTTCCTGCTGCCAGAAGGCATTACCTCGCGCTGGCACAAGGTCGATGCGGTCGAGACGTGGCACTGGTACGCCGGCAGCCCGCTCGAACTGTCCATCAGCCCCGATGGGAACACACTGGACATAGTCACTCTCGGTTCCGATCTGACAAAAAGCCAGCGCCCGCAAGGCATCGTCCCGCGCCACGGCTGGCAACAGGCGCGATCCCTGGGCGCATGGACCCTCGTCGGCTGCACAGTAGCACCGGGCTTTCAATTCGAAGGCTTCGAAATGGCCCCTGAGGGATGGGAACCAGGGGACTAGCTTCCTGACGCTACGCTCTCAATGCACTTGCTATCCTGAGCCCTCAAGCCCTGAGGCAACGGCCGCGCATGAGCTTCTTTCAGAGCCTGCCTGAAGAGAGCCAACGCGCAGGAATTCGGCCTTCTGAACTGGGCAAAACTGCTTCTTTTGTAGTTTTCAGACGGACTATAGCGTCCCAATATCCTTTCTGTTACGCTGCCTTGGGACTTTGGGTGGTAATGTTTGATTTTTAAGAAATATACCGCCCTTATTACATCTTCCAGCAAGCGGGTTTGTTATGGAAATTCGCAAATAGTAAAAACGTCTGCTTTTTATACTGAAGCTCGACGTAATTAATGAGGATAAAGGGGGAGAAGATGTTTAAAAAAATCATGATGCCAATCGATTTGGCTCATGCAGACAAGCTCGAAAAAGCCCGGAAAGCCGGGGCAGACCTCGCGAAGCAACACGGAATACCGGTCTGTTATGTCGCCGTAACAACGGAGACGCCCGGCCCCCTTGGGCATAATCTGGAAGAGTTCGAGAAAAACCTTCAGACCTTTGCCGAGGCCGAAGGCAAACGGTTTGGAATTTCAGTCGAGGCAAAGGCCCTAGCCAGTCACGACCCTTCCATCGATTTGGACGAAACCCTCCTGAAAGCGGTCACGGATGTTGGCGCGGACGTTGTCGTCATGGCCTCTCACATCCCAAATCTGGCCGACTACCTATGGCCCTCCAATGGCGGAACCATTGCCAGCCATAGTGATGCGTCGGTTTTTGTCATACGCGACCACTGACCTGTCAGGAAATAAAGCCCAAAACAAAATTTGAAGATCAAGGGGACAACTCCCATGACTGAAGACACTGGTAGCCCGATTCCGGAGCCCGATGGCGCTGCGAGCCTCATCGATACGGATTACGAAATTGGCCAAGACAATATTGAAGCCCAGTTAGGACCATTCGGTCTCGATATTCACAATCCGGTCTTTCTGGTATCCGGACTGACAATCGTTGCATTCGTTTTTCTCACCCTGACCTTTCAGACAGAGGTCGGACCACTCTTCGATGCCTTGCGCAAATGGCTGACATCCAATCTGGACTGGTTCTTCATCCTGTCCGGAAACGTGTTCGTTCTGGTCTGCCTGGCACTCATCGTGACGCCATATGGAAACGTCCGCCTTGGCGGCAAGGATGCCAAGCCGGACTATACGTATTTTGGCTGGTTCGCCATGCTGTTTGCAGCCGGCATGGGCATCGGCCTGATGTTCTTCGGCGTTCTCGAGCCCGTCTATCACATGGCGTTTTCGTCACCGCTTGGTGTCCCGTCTCCTCTGGATGCCGACGGCAACCTGATCCCGGAAAACATTGCAGCCGCCAAAGCCATGGGCATGGCCGCAACGATCTACCATTGGGGTCTCCACCCCTGGGCCATCTACGCCGTGGTCGCACTCTCCCTCGCCCTGTTTTCCTTCAACAAGGGCCTTCCACTCACCATGCGGTCCGTGTTCTATCCAATCTCCGGTGAACGCACGTGGGGCTGGCCGGGTCATATCATCGACATTCTTGCTGTTTTCGCCACCCTCTTCGGTCTGGCGACATCGCTCGGGTTCGGAGCTCAGCAGGCCAATGCCGGCCTCAATTTCGTGTTCGGCATACCCGTCAGCAACACCGCTCAAATCATCCTGATCATCTGCATCACCGCGATTGCCTTGATCTCCGTCCTGCGCGGCCTGGACGGCGGCGTGAAGGTCCTCTCGGAAATCAACATGCTGATCGCGGCAATTCTGCTGCTCTTCGTGATTTTTGTGGGCCCAACGAGCGCGCTCGTCTCGGACTTCTTCCTGAACATCGGCGCATACTTCAAGGACATCATTCCCCTCTCCATGCCGTTCGGGCGGGAAGACGATAGTTTCCGCCAAGGCTGGACGTCCTTCTATTGGGCCTGGTGGATCTCGTGGTCGCCGTTTGTGGGCATGTTCATTGCGCGCGTCAGCCGCGGACGGACGGTACGGGAATTTATAACTTGCGTGCTGATTATCCCGACGTGTGTATCCATCGTCTGGATGACAGCCTTCGGCGGCACAGCCATCGAACAGGTTCTCACCGACCCGGCAAGTCAGGTTCGTGAGCATGTGATTGCGAGCTATAGCCCTGAACTGTCCCTGTTCGGCATGCTCGCAGACCTGCCGTTATCATCCATCACCTCGTTCATCGGTATTATTCTGGTCATCGTGTTCTTTGTGACCTCTTCCGACTCCGGGTCGCTGGTGATCGACACGATTACGGCGGGCGGCAAGGTGGACGCACCGGTTCCTCAGCGTGTGTTCTGGTGCACATTCGAAGGTCTGGTGGCCATCGCCCTCCTTGTTGGCGGCGGATTGGGATCCCTTCAGGCCATGGCGGTCTCGACCGGCTTTCCGTTCACCATCGTCCTTCTGTTGTCCTGTTATGCGATCATAAAAGGGCTGGCAGACGAACCGCGCTAGAAGCGTAAACTTGCGCATGGTTTTAAAAAGTTAGCGCATTTTGCAAAAACGAATGACAAGGCGGGTCCGTAACCGGATCCGCCTTGTCAGGTCCCCCGCAGCGGCTGATGGCGGCACCAGTTGCAATTGGATTGACACGTATCAAAGCCTTATAGTCCTGGCAGGCTCTACACTCCCGCCCATAAGACCGGAGGTGCGTTGTGAAGATCCTGCAAACCGTCCTTGCTGCCCTGATCATTGCCTTTGGCTGGTCCGGCTCGGCCTTCGCCTACTCAGGCGAATATTTCGTCACCTGCAATCTCAATCCACAAGGCGACAATTTCCTCGCGCTGAGAACCTGCGGTTCCTCGAAATGCCGGATGACACACAAGCTCGGACCCGGCACTTTCATGCTCTCCATGGAGCCCTATTCGGTCAAAGGATGGCGTGAAGTCATCGTCCTGCGCAGCCTGCAGGACCAAAGCTATTCCGGGCCCAAGGGCTGGGTCTATTCCAAGTACATCTGCGAAGTGCGGTATTGAGGGTCCTGGGGGTTCCGGCTCCGATCTCATCGCCGGCCGGTTGCAACAGGTGTAACGGTACCGGGGCAGCTAAAGACTACGGGCAGAAGAGCATGAGCTCTTTTATGAGATCCTCTGACTCAACCGGCGTGAGTCCTCTGCGCATCGAACAGCCGAGATAGCAGTCGTAAATCAGGTTCGCCCGGGTATCCGCGGTTTTCGGATCGATGCCGTTTTCTTCAAGCAGGCGGGCAAGATAGCCGACGCGCATTTTGTCTATGTCTGCAAGAGCTTCGCGCGGCAGCGGATCATTTTCCGCCCAAATGCGCATTTGCCGTTCCAGCCGCTCCCGGCTGCCGAAGGAAAGACGCAGCAGCTGCTCGAACGCCAGTCGCCTGGAAGGCTGCTTATCCAGTTGCAAGATCACGTTCCCGGTCGCGATCTCTTTCCAACGTTGAATAACCGCCGCGTGAAAGTCGGTAACAGCCTTGAAATAATTGTAAAAACTGCCTCGCGTCACCTTTTGCGCCTTGGACAGACTGTCGGCTTTGAGCGCCTCATAGCCTTGGCTGCGCAGCGCATCAAGACCAATTTCAACCCATTTTTCCGCTGTCAGTTTCGGTGGCCGGCTCACGCAGCTCTCCTTTTCATACACATATGTATTTACAAAATTCAGGCGCCGTGCGAAAGTTAAATACATATCTGTATGAAACTCATCTCCCATGTGAGGTTCACCTGCCGTGAAAACCTGGCGAGCCAGTCGAAAACCCGAAGACGGCGCGCTTCGCATAAGGAAGCTCAAAATGACCGATTTAAAACAACGGATCCTGGATCTGGCCCCCGGCCTGCAGCTGACCTCCATCGCGACGGTGACGGAAACCGGCGCTCCTTGGGTGCGTTTTGTCGCCGGCAAGGTCCAGCCCGATCTCTCGCTCTGGTTCAGCACTTATTTGAGCTCACGAAAAATCCCTGAAATTCGCGCAAATTCTCATGTGCACGCAACACTGGGGGCAACAGACTTCACCTCGCAGAAATGGCTGCAAATCGCGGGGCACGCCGAGATTTCAACAGACCAGCAGGACAGAAATGCGTTCTGGTTCGAGGGCCTTAAAGCCTACATTCGCGGTGTTGACGATCCGGACTATGCGGTTGTGAAAATCCGTCCCGACCGGATCGAGATCGCGTCGATGATAGCCCCGCCGGAGATCTGGACACCACAGGCCGCTTTATGAGCTGAGAGGCTTACAACACTTGCGAGACAGAGTGTTCGTTACGCCAGCCCGGCAATTGCGCTGGCGAAATCCTTGGCGGAGAAAGCTTCCAGATCCTCGACGCCTTCGCCAACCCCGATGAAATGCACCGGCAGCTGATACTTGGCCGCGATAGCAACCAGAATACCGCCGCGCGCCGTGCCATCGAGCTTGGTCATCACCAGACCTGTAACGCCGGCAACCTTGCCGAAGATCTCCACCTGGGAGAGCGCGTTCTGACCGGTGGTTGCGTCCAGGGTCAGGATGACGTCGTGCGGTGCGTCCGGATCGTGCTTTTTGATAACGCGGATGACCTTCTCCAACTCGTCCATCAGCTCGGTCTTGTTCTGAAGCCGGCCAGCTGTATCGATCAGGAGAACGTCAACGTTCTTTTCCTTGGCTTCCTTCATGGCGTCGAAGGCGAGCCCTGCAGCGTCCGCACCGGTATCGCGGGCGATAACCGCAGCCCCAGTGCGCTGACCCCAAATCTTCAGCTGCTCGACCGCCGCCGCCCGAAACGTGTCGCCAGCCGCCAGCATCACCGTCTTGCCTTCGTCCGACAGTTTTTGAGACAGCTTGCCGATGGTTGTCGTCTTGCCGGTACCATTGACGCCGACCATCAACACAACATGAGGCGACTGACCCCGGTTCAAATCCAGCGGCTTCGCCACGTCCCCCAGAACCTTTTCCACTTCTTCCGATAGGATGCTCCGGACGTCTTCCGGCGAGATTTCCTTGTCATAGCGCCCATCGGACAGGCGCTCGGTGATGGCCATCGCTGTGTCCACACCAAGGTCAGCCTGGATCAGCACGTCCTCCAGGTCTTCCAGCATGGCCGCATCAAGCTTCCGCTTGGTGAAGATCGACGAAATGCCATCCGTCAGCGCGGACGACGAGCGCGACGGCTTCATCCATTTGTCGACGGAGGACCAAGTCGAAGGCACGCTGGCGAAACACTACCAAGGACAGG
>JBNKOQ010000023.1:0-17331 GCA_050294735.1 Roseibium sp.
AAATTATGTTTGGTTGTTTTGGGTGTTTAAGTCGCCTGTCGATTATGGCGATAGTGATATTCAGTGTCGGCACAGCGGTGATGATGACGGTGATCGTGGTGTCAACCGATGGTTTGGGTGGCGGATCAATCGTGGATTTGCCGGTTGAGCAGCAGGTTTCTGGTGCCGAGACTGAGGAAATTGCAGACGGAACGCTGAATGAAGTCATCTCTGCCGCCTGCGAAGCCGTTGGAGATGAAGGGGCTCTGCCGTTCGCATTCGGCCTGCTTCCATTGGGAACAGCCAATGATTTTGCTCGTGGCCTTGGCCTGAAGCCTGAGCAACTCGCCGAATGCCTTTGGGTGGCGGCGACAGGAGAAGCCAAGAAAACCGATCTGGGGCAGGTTAACGGACGGGTGTTCGTCAATGTTGCCACGGGTGGTTTCGGTACACGGGTTACGGCGGAGACCGACCCCCGCTTGAAAAAGCTGCTTGGTGGAGCAGCTTATCTCTTTACCGGGCTGAACCGGTTCTCGGAGCTGGCGTCCTGCTCCGGACGGATAAAGGCAAAGGACTTTTCTTGGGAGGGCGATTTCCTTGCGCTGGCTGTCGGTAACGGGCGGCAGGCCGGTGGAGGCGTTCAATTGTGCCCGGGTGCGGATCTGAATGACGGTCTGTTGGATGTCACGATCATTCCCTATCCCAAACCGGAAGATGTTCCTGATCTGCTGCGCCAGCTGATTGAGCGGGGACCGGAGAGTTTGCACGAAGAACTGGTGATGACAAAAATCGATAAAATGACGCTGGAAACGGACAAGCCGCTGCAGATCAATCTGGATGGTGAACCGATGCATGACACCAGACTCGAGTTTTCCACCTTCGCCAAAGGCATGATGTTTCGAAGGCCCTGATCCTTGTTTCAGCGGTGCTCTTTTCGTAAGGAGCGGTGCAGGGCAGGTGAGCCGGGGCCCGGGTTTCCGACAGGAAATGCGGAGAATAGGCCGCCCCGATGGAGTGCAGGTGCAATGAGCTATCCTTTACGGGACGAATTTCACAAGCTTCGCAAGGCTTTCGCCCGGTCGCGGGACCGTCTCTGGCCGCAGTCCAGCTTTGAGGACCTGACAACCGGTCTGGTAGACCGGACAATACCTCCTTACGCCGATTCGGGTCCGGCGTTTCTACCGGACCAGGCACGGGAGTTCCTTGAGCGCTGGTCCAGGGTCTCCGACCGCGAAGCCATCCTGCGTTTGAACGTGCCGTGCACAGTCGATCCGAAAATGGGCATCCTGTTTGTCAGGGGGCGGGTTTTGTGGGGCTCGAGCGATATACCGGATCGTGAGCGCAACCCCCGTTTCTTTTCACATGTACGGCAAGTGAAACGGCGGCTTCCTGCCGCGATCCTGTTGCACCATTTCCACGGTGACAACTACTTCCACTTCTTTCTCTATGTGCTGAGCAAGGCCTGCATTGCCGAGATGCACGGCCTGCCCGAGGACATTCCGTTCCTGGTTCCGGAAAAGACGGCTGGCACGAGTTTCTTTCGCCAGGCGCTCGATCTTGGCGTCTTTGGCAGCCGGAAGGTCATAGTTCAGGGGCGCAAGGAAACTGTGGCCGTTGATCAGGCCTATGTTGTGCGGGCGTTCTTTTGTCATAAGCCGTATTTTGACTGGATGTGCGATCGTTTCCGTATTCCGGAGCCGACTGGCACCAGTCGGCGGATTTTTGTCCTGCGGGGTCAAAATGCAGCGAATGGCCGAATGTTCCGCAATCAGGAGGCTGTTGATGCTCTTGCCCGGCGGCATGGTTTCGATCTTGTTGATCCATCGACGCTCTCATTGAAAGAGCAGGCCAGCCTGTTCAGCCAGGCGTCGGTTATTGCGGGTGCGCATGGGGCCGGTCTGACGAACATCATTTTCAGGCGGTCCCCGCCGTGCCGTATAATTGAGCTGTTCAGCCCGGAAATGGGCTCGCCTCACTACTACATGCTCGCCAAAGAGCTTGGTTTTGACTACGTCAGCCTCATGACAATTAATCCTGAAGGCCGCGCGTTCACGGCGAGTACCGAGGTTGATATCGCGGAACTGGACCGGGTCTTTTCAGAGCTCTAAGAGGGGCGCCTACATATAATTTTTGAAACTGGGTGCCGGAACGCCCTGAAGGATGCGATCCCGATAGCGGTAAACAAGCGGATGAATGACATCCGCACAGAGAAATGACCAGGGCACGGGATAAGGCAGCTCGTCGTCCAACTGCTGAGAGTCCAAGGCCTGCCGCGGCGCTGTTGCAGGTCGTTGCTGCAGTTTTGGCAGGAGAATGTCGAGGCGCTTTTCGACTGTTTCAAGCCACAAGGATGTAAATTCGGTGCCGGGCTTGAAGATGTAGGCGCACATTCCGATCATGCTGCGCCAATTGGCCCGGAAAAACCGGTAGCGCAGATAATTGCTCGCAAAATTCGTCGGTCTGTCGAGATAGTAACTTTGCCCGTCGAGGGTGTGCCGGTGGATATTGGCAACGCCCTTTGCCGATTTTTCCCGGTATCCGATGCCGAAGGCGTTCGGGGATTGGTCCAGCAAATCGAATGCCTCCAGCCACGAGTTGCTTGTCTCCTTGATATCCGCATATCCACCGCCGAAATGATGCATGAAGTAGGGACGCAAGTAATCGGACCTGTGAACCGCCGATAGGTAAGCGTATGCGGGATGAAGCGGCGGCAGGTTTGAAATCCACTCTGGCAGCGTTTCGGCTGTCACCAGAGTAACCTTACAACCGCTGTTTGAGAGCGTATTCAGGCAAGCAGCACGCGCTGGAGACATCGGGTTGTCGCCAGTCCAGAATGCAAAAATATTTCGCTTCATATTTGACCCAACAGGTTCAGGTTCCCGAAATCCGGAAGTCACCGGCCATCGATAACTTGATAGTAGTGGTGTGGCCTCTGCAAAACGCCTTGCAGGTTTCCCAGCCCCCTCGCCAGCCGCATTCGGCTCTTGTAATACCGGTAGATAGCCTTTTCGTTTCCGCATTTTGCGGGCAGGAGGAAAATGGCGGAGCCGATAGTACCGCCGATTAGCCGGCGAACGCCTTTCAGGGCGAACTTTACTGCGGAACGCCAGTAGCCCTTGCGCAGAACTGAAACTTGAACGTGGGCGGCCGAACTCGACTGAGACCTGCCGAGCAGCCGCGCTGGTTCCACGCGGTTGGCCGGGATCTCTTCTTCGATGATAGCGTCTGGTGTCCAAACAATCTTGAAACCTGTTGCAACGGCGTTTTCAAAAAAATCGAGGTCCTCGTAACCGTAGAGAAAGGCTGGATTGAAGCGTAGGTTTGAGGGGCGGGAAATCAGCCGCGAGGAAAAAAGGACGTTGCCGGTCGAAGCTCGGGGAAGAATGTACCCGGCTGGGTAGGTCACGGGAATGTCCGGATACCACCAGTCGGGAGGCTGCTTCTCATAGTTTTGCGTGAGAGCGCCATAACTGACATCCGCTTCATATAGAGAAACAGAGGCCATGTGAGCCTGGAGCCAGCCTTCGAGGGCTATTTCGTCATCATCAATCAGAGCAATCCAATCATATTGACGATCCAATGCCTCGAGGAGAGTGCGGTTTCTGGCGAAAGGAATACCCCGTTGGGATTCTTGGACGTAATGGATTGGAAAAGGTGAGTCTGGTGCGATGCTTTCTACCATGTCCCGTGAGAGGGGCGCTTCGTCGTTTTCAACGACACAGATTTCGACTTGCCAATTGGGCTGGTGCTTTTGACTAATTAGGGATCGCAAGCAGTTTTCCAGCATTTGCGGCCGGCGGGCCGTGCAGATCATGATGCCGATACGCTGGGTTTGCATGTCGATAGGGGTCCGCAGATTGTTGGATATTGCAGGCAGCAATGAAGACAAAGCCAAGGCCTGTCAACTTTCAGGTCCTTGGTTCAAAAGTCAGCTGGACTGCAATTGTGTCAAGAGATCATCGTAGCGGCGGGCGACCGACGTGAGACCAAGATGATCGACGGCGCGCTTGCGGGCGGCAATAGACAAGGCGGCGCATTGATCCTGGTTTGTTGTCAGTTGAACGAGGGCGTTCTGCAGGCGGGTCTCAAAATCAGCAGCTTGTGGGTCATCCAGCAAGATCGCCGCGTCTCCAGCCGCTTCCGGCGTGCCGCCTTGCCGGGTCGCAATCGTTGCACAGCCGCAAGCCATGGCTTCGACCACAGCGCGGGGAAATCCCTCGCGAACGATGGACGGTAAGGCTGCGATGGAAGCTTCCGCCAGATGGGTTTGAACTGACGCGGATTGCTCGTTTTGCAGGATAGTAATCAGGTCACTTCCGGCACAAAGCATACCGACCTCTGCAGCAAATGACTTCTCCGCGTCAGTCTGCACGCCCAGAATAAGCTTCAGTTTCCAGTGCGCTGGAGCAACGGCTTTGAATGCGTGAATGAGAGGACGGATCCCCTTGTCCTCCCGGGCGCGGCCAACATAGACGATCTCCAGCCTCTTTTTGGGCGATGGGGACCAGGCATCTGTGTCAACGCCGTTGAAGACAGTATGGGACCGTGGTGCCAGGGCCGGATAATGTTCCAGAAAGCGCCCCCGGATAAAACCGCTGACAAAGATGAGGCCGGCAAGGTCTGAAAAGAGTTTGGTCTTGCGCCATTTGGAGAAAAAACCGCGCGCTTCCTTCAAGAGCCCGTGCCGATGCAAAACGACCGGGGTATCTGTCAGGGCTTTAGCCAGGCGGGCTGCTGTTTCCGGGTGTTGATGAACAACAACGATATCCGGCAGATCGGCCTTGAGCTGATCAAGAATTCCGCGGACCATCTGTGCCTGACTGCTTGCCAGGACCGGTCTGAAGTCCACATCCTGGAAGGGCGCGGCTGTGTCTGCCCCAACCACATAGCTCGTCGCCCGGTAGCGGCTTTTGAGCAAAAGATCCCGGGCCACGATATCAATCGACGTCGCGCCTTGCGGTGAGAACTGCATGCCTCTGGGAAGAATAATGGCAATTTTCATGGGCTCTTGCGTTCGCTACCGGTAGATCAGGCAAATCCTAAGCCATGGGTCTTAACGCCTCTGCGTGGTTGCGTCTACGATCAGTCGTCATCGTCGCCGTCGGGCACGACAGCATCCACAGCAACCCCGGCGACGGTGGTTGTCGCGCTGACGGTTGTGCCAATCGCTGTGCTCGCAACACCAACGACGGCTCCACCGACGGCCGCTGCGGCGCAGCCGGAAAGGGAAAACAGGCAGAAAACAGCAATGATAGGTTTGAAAACAGGCATCATGTATCCGGTTGCAAGGAAAGATCCGGAGCATATAGCCTGACAAAGGCAAAGGAAGTCTTTGTCAGGCCCCTGCGGTGCGACTTTTTCTGTTATCGGCCGTTGCCGCGTGGTCAGGCGATCTGGCGATTGGCGTCGGCCTCATTCAGGCCGGATAAGGTTTCCACCAGAAGCAGGATGACCAGAGCCTGACCGTAAGGCGCCGGAACATTCGGGATCTCGCGGTAAAAGTCGAGGTTATGGCCCATGGGCGTGCCATCTGACACCTCAAGGACGATGCCGTCAGCATCGATCCGGGTTACAACGGCGTCAAAAGCCTTGTCGGCCACCGGGCGAATGTTCTCCGGCAACAATCCGATATCCAGGGCTCGCAGGATGCCGTAGGCGATGGCTGCGGTTGCCGAGGTCTCGACCGGTGAGTTCCTGTCGTCCAGAAGCGTGGAAAAGATGCCGTCCTCATGCTGCAATTTCTCAAGCGCCCGAACCTGCGATTGGAGAACAGAGGTGAGATAGCGCGCAGCACACGGCGGAATGTCATTTCCGGCGAGGCCGAACAGTTCCGGGATGGCAACCGTGATCCAGGCGTTTCCGCGTGCCCAGAAGGCTTTGGCGAAATTGTGCCGACCGTTGAATGTCCAGCCGTGATACCACAGGCCAGTGACGGGATCGGCAAGATACCGGGTGTGCACCAGAAACTGGTGAACCGCTTCGTCGGTCCAGTCTTTCCGGTTGAAGCGCTGACCGGCCCGGGCCAGGAAAAGACAGGTCATGAACAGGGTGTCATCCCACAGTTCCCCATCGTTCATCCGCTCCTTGACGACATGTTGAAAGCCGCCGTCTTCGGTGCGGGCCAAACCGTTCATCAGCCAATCCGCCCAATCCTGGACCAGAGCCTCCCAGTCAGGCCGGTCGACGTGGTCAATCAGGATCGATAGCGCAAGGAGGGGGGAAGAGGAGTTGACCTGGCGCGGGGGCAGCCCCCGTTTGATCTGCCAGTCATACCAAGCTGCAATCGAGTCGATCAGCTCACGGTTCCCGGAGCTTTCCGCGTGCCGGAGCAAACCATACAGCCCGACACCCACTTCCCAGTCCCATTCGTCAAATTGAATGGTAAATCCGCCGCTGGCGAGAGGAGCGGTTTCATTCATGCCTTTGAGGCGGGCCAGACCAATAGCGACGCTGGAAAGCAGTCGGGAAATATCGTCGGAGCTTTTCATCGTGGTTTCTTTCAAATCTGGTCCAAAGCGTTCGATTTCAAAATGACGGCGGAGCCGATTGATA
The DNA here is from genome assembly GCA_050294735.1 of Roseibium sp. Taxonomy (GTDB): domain Bacteria; phylum Pseudomonadota; class Alphaproteobacteria; order Rhizobiales; family Stappiaceae; genus Roseibium. The sequence continues at coordinate 6,532 of JBNKOQ010000023.1, forward strand.
TCTCGGGTTTGAGTTTTGGGTTCGGGAAGCCGTGAGGCGTCCTACCGACCGTCAAGCCGGTCTCATACGTAAGTGTCAGGCCGGGCGCGTCAGGACGCTGAAGCGATACCGTCATGTTGTTGGCATCAAAGGAGGTTTGGGTTCTGGTAAGCATCTCCCGGACGAGCGGCAGGCTTGCGCCGGCCGGCAGGTCACCAGTGATGACAACCCATCCGGCTTTCCGCCCGTAGGAGCGGAACTCCCTGCGTTGTCCCGGCCCCTCGGTCATGGGGGTGAGCGGCCCACACGCGGAAATGGCCGCGAAACCAGTGCTGGATTGAAGCATCAGCCAGTCGCCGTGAATGTCCCAGGCGTCGAAGGTATCCAGCGGCGCATAGACATGGGTGAAGTCGATGCGGTGATCGCTCGGTATGTCGAACAGCATCAAGGCCGCATTTCCGTATTGTCCAACCCGGGGCATAGAGCCGTTTCCGGCCCAATAGGATGGTCGCTGGTGTCCCCAAGGGTCGTCCTCGCCAGGGTGATTGATCCAGGCACGGGCAAATGGGTGACCAGCAAAGCGGACATCAAGAATGTGCTGCTGGTGGCCGCGCGCGCCCGGCGTGTTGTCGATAGACGCCGACAACTGAACGGATTGGGTCTTGTAGAGCGCCAGCTGTGCCGCGTTACCGTAGCCTTGAACGTAATGCGCCTGAACGGCGGTGTCCGTATCCGGAGAGGCAAGCTTTGCAAGCTGTGCTGGCGGTTCGTAGCTGCCCGCGCAGAACATGGGGAGAGCCGCCACGCCGTCGTTCAACCAGCCGGAGCCGAAGGCCACTGTGGCAAAAGGGGCGAGCTCCGTACAAGGACCGGCCCGCAGTTCCTTGTCATAGGCCCGGCCCATCGAACCGGAGGGAACTCCCGCCAGTGTGTGAAGCGCGATCATTTCGAACAGCCGGTCAAGCAACTGTACGGCGCGCTGGGCAATGACGCCTTCACCCAGGTGTTGCAGAGCCAGTAAGCCGATGAAGTCAATCGGATAGTAGGCGGCTGAGTTCCATTCCGCGAACCCGTGCTCTTCGACGGAATCGAACCATTTCGACAACCGTTCCTCGGCCAATTGGCGCTGTTTCGAACCGCTCCGTCCCGACATGGTGAAATAGCCGGATGGTAGGAGAGTTCCGGCCAGGTACTGGGAGACATGGAAGCAGAGCACGTGGTTCTCGCTCCAGAACCACATGGCATCGTTGCCTGGTTCGTCGACCCAGTAGCGGTACTCGAGTATCGACCGGTCAATACGTGCCGCCAAATCGGCGGGCAATTGATCGCGATAGGCGCTTTGCAGCCAAAGCAATGGAACGAGTACGAAGTCGGAGCAATCGCGGCGCTCGTCGATGGCTTCAAGCGTGTCTTCTATGATGGTCCGGCAGGTTTCTGAGCAGCCTTGACCTGTTGCCAAAATCGCCAGGGCCCTGCCGACACGCATTTCACCGTGATCGGCGGCGAAGCGGAGAGCATGCTGTTTGCGCTGAAGCAGGTCCCCGGTTCCATCCGGCAGGTTGATTTCACGCAGCAAAGCGAAGGCAATCTGGCGTGAGACGCGGGTCCCGCCGACCGCGAAGACGAGATCCAATGGATGGTATCCATCCGGCATCGTCTCAATGCCGTTGATCTTGAGAGTGGTTTCGCCAGCTTTCAAAACAGCTTTGCTGGAAAGGATCGGTGGTTTGTCCCGTTGGTGAACACTGGGCAGCACGCGGGCCGTGACCTCAATGTCGTCTGCGGACGGCTGATCGAAGGTCAGGACAAGTGGCGCGGAGGACGAAAACTCCCGCTCCGGGCGGACGTCCCGGGCCACGGCCATCAGCTCCCTGACGACATGCGCGTCAGCATCGCCGGGGACCGCCGAAACTATGGGCCTCTCCCCCTGAAGGGTTAACTCGACGTACCAGTTCGTATCCCGCTCAGCGAGATCTTCCGACAGCATGATGACTTCGCTGCCGGAGGCTTTCAGCGGCAATTCAATATGTGTCTTCTGTTCCGTGTTCCGGGAGTAGGGTTCAAACTTCGCGGTCAGTATGCCGTCCACCCAGATATGCACGCCGCCGCATGTCGCCAAGCTGAACGGATAGGTTCCGGTTTCCGCAGGTTCCAGGATCGTCCGGCACCACCGCTTCAGACGTGTTGGCCTATGCCAGAAGTCAGAAAACTCGAGCCGGCGGTTGAAGCCCGGCAGATTGATGCTTTCGACGGGCCAGCTTGTGTCGAGGGTGACTGACCGCTTCTCAACGTCTTTCCAAAGCGCGCGGCGGCAGGGGAGGTCCCCCACATCGACGAAACCGTTGATGAAACGGTAGTTGACCCGGTCTTCGGCCAGTGCGGGTTCTCCTGGAAAATAGCAGGCGGAAACCGCAGAGAGGGACCATGCGGTTACGGTTTCACCTGGTTCGACAGGAAACCGGGCAAGGTGTTGCTGCGTCTGGATCGCGGGCCCGGTCATGCGCTAATCCTATGCGGCGCGGTGGAAACCTCACGGTTCTTTGCGGTCGCCGCCATGGCTTCTTCAAGCTCGGTCAAAAGAGGAAGGAAGTCTGTTGGTGTTTCGATTGTGTGGTCAGGCACCTCAGATGGGTCGGCTGCCTCATGGGTTCGTCTCTTCGACCAGTTCAAAAATACGCTGATGATACCGAAGTCATTGGCACCCTTGATGTCCCGGGCAAGGTTGTTGCCGATCATCACCGTTCTGCCCGCGACTGTGCGGTCGAGGCCAAGTGCGTCAAACGCTGCTAAGAACATTTTCGGAGAAGGTTTCAGTTCTCCGATGTCCCCGGAAATTATGTGGTCTTCGAAACAGGGCCACAGCTCCGCAGGCTTGAGAATGTTCTCAAAAGTTTCCCGGGGGCCGTCCGCAACCAGTGCCATACGATAGCCTGCACGATGGACATGACGCACCATGTTCGGTGCTCCGGGAATGAAATCCGCCTCGATGACAACTTCGCTGCCGGGATGTTTCACCTCGGTCGCTTCGTCTGCAATCGTGTCGCCGCAATCGAACAGAACCGCCTGAATATGGGGAACCTCCTCAGGCAAGCGTGACATCAGATGCTTTACCCGCGCCGGTATCCAGGCATCGAGAACCGGCCAGGGAACAAGGGCAATCCCGTCATCATTGGCGGTCGAGAACCTGAAAGAGGGCAGGAATGCATCGGCCTTCATCTTCAGCTTGGCCAAGCGGTGATCGAAAGCAGTTGGCGTATATCGCCCGCTTTCGCAAAAAGGGTTGCCCAGATGAACGCCCCACCAAGCGGCGAGGTCGCTGCACATGGCGGGAAGATAGACCCCCGCCCCCTGCCGCATTTCGGCTTCGCCGGCCCAATGAGCATGCTTGCCGGCCTCCGAATAGACGACAGGACGGTCGCCATTCAATTGGCAGGAGCCGTTGCTTGTCACCATCCTGACGCGCTTGCCATGCCGGGAGGCGTCAACGCGTGTCACTTCGCCGGAGCTGTCCAGATAAACCCAGACATGCTCCAGATCGTACATGTGCTGGATGTCCCAATCGTACCAGATCGTATATTCGATCACTGGGCCGCCTTGCGGCACGATCTGAAACTTCGACGAAGGAGATTGCCCTTGGCTGTCGAAAATCGTGTAGCCCATTGCGACCGGCTGATAGGGTTCAGCGTTGTCCAGCATCAGGACAGGCATGTGCTTGAGAGCAAGATCTATTCCGGTGCCGGATCTGTCATTAGCGCGTAGTACGGCAAGACTGCCGGAGGTTGCGGCAGACGATGTCATTGCTCAACTCCAGTCAGATCCAGTTCTTCGGCAAGGTGGCAGCGAACCTGCCGGCCTTTGACATTCCGCAGTTCCGGCACGCTGGAGCGGCATTTCTCCGTTGCGTAGGGGCAGCGGGGATGGAAGCTGCATCCGGATGGAGGATTTGCCGGGTCAGCGATCTCGCCTTGCAGGATGATGCGTTTACCTTCGTGACGGCGGCGCGGATCAGGTTGCGGCACAGCCGACAGAAGAGCTTCAGTGTACGGATGCAGAGGTTTGCGGAAAATCTCTTCCGTGACACCGAGTTCAACCATCCGGCCCACATACATGACGCCAATCCGGTCCGAGATATGCTCCACCATGCCCAGGTCATGGGTGATGAACATATACGTGAGACCAAGCTGTTCCTGGAGGTCCTGAAGGAGATTGATGTTCTGCGCCGCCACCGAGACGTCAAGCGCGGAGACCGCTTCATCCGCGGCGATGAAGCTCGGGTTCATAGCGAGCGCGCGGGCGATGCCGATGCGTTGACGCTGACCGCCGGAGAAGGCATGCGGATAGCGCATGACATATTCCGGGCGCAGCCCGACGAGACCAAGGAGTTCCGCGACGCGGTCCTTGATTTCCGCCTTAGAACCGACACCGTGGATCACCAAAGGCTCGCCAATCAGGTCCAGCAGCGTCATGCGTGGATCCAGCGAGGAATAGGGGTCCTGGAAGATCATTTGCATTTCCCGGCGGACCGGGCGCAGAGCTCTTTCATCGAGGTCAGCCAGTTCCGTGATGGAACCGTCCGCCATCCGGAACCGGATCGAACCGCCGGTCAGCGTGTAGGCGCGTAGGATCAGACGGGCGACCGTCGACTTGCCGGAGCCGCTTTCGCCGACCAATCCGAAGGTCTCGCCTTTTTTGATGTCGAAAGAGATATCGTCAACCGCTTTGACCTCGCCAACCTGACGCTGAAGCCAGCCCTGGTTGATCGGGAAGTACTTCTTCAGACCGGAAACGGAGACCAAAACGTCGTCAGGAATGGAAGTCTGGGAGAGGTTCTCGCTCATTGGGTGGCCTCCTCAGGCAGCTCTCCCGCGAGCAGGCAACGGGCCTGCTGTTCTTCAGAGAAACGGACCATTTGGGGCATCTCGACATTGCATTTGCCGTTCACCGCATAGGTACAGCGCGGATTGAACGTGCAGCCATCTGGAACATTGAAAGGGTCGGGAACCATGCCTGGGATTGTTTTCAGGCGGCGGACCGGTTTTTGTCCCAAACGGGGCACGGATTGTAACAAAGCGCGCGTGTAGGGATGCTGGGGGTTGTAGAAAATATCATCGACGGTTCCGGTCTCGACCACCTGGCCCAGATACATTACGGCGACACGGTCGGCGATATCGGCAACAACCCCGAAGTTATGGGTGATGAAGACAATCGACATGCCCAGTTCTTCCTGCAGACCCCGCAGGAGGTCGAGGATCTGGGCTTCGGTCGTGACATCCAGCGCGGTTGTCGGTTCGTCGGCGATAAGAAGCACCGGATCACAAGACAGAGCGAGGGCGATCATCGCACGCTGCCGCATGCCGCCGGAAAGCTGATGAGGATAGTTGTCGACCATCTGTTCCGGTCGGGGCAGCTGGACCTTGCGCAAAAGCTCGATTGCCCGGTCGCGGGCTTCCTTCTTGCTACACTGGCGATGCAAGCGGATGGTCCGCATAATCTGGGTGCCGATGGAATGCACGGGCGACAGGGCGGTCATCGGCTCCTGAAAGATCATGCCGATGGAGTTACCGCGCAGCTCGCGCATTTTACGCGACCCCCGGCGCAGCCGGGAGATGTCGATTTCCTCGCCGGGTTTGGGCTGAAAGCGAATGGATCCGGTTGAGACGGATGTGTTTTTCGGCAGCAGCTGCATGATGGAGCGGACAGTCAGGGACTTGCCCGACCCGCTCTCGCCAACGATACCGAGAACCTCACCGCGATTGACGTGATAGGACGCGCCATTGACCGCCTTCACAGTGCCTTCCCGCAGTTCGAAGTGCACGTTGACGTCATTTAGATCAAGCAGGCGGTCATGGGGTAAGGGTGTGTTGTTTTTGGTCATGTTTCTACCCCGTTAATGGCCGTAAGGATCGGCAGCGTCACGCAGGCCATCGCCGAGAAAATTAAAGGCCAGAACGACCGTCACCACCGCGACACCCGGAGCGAGCAGCCACGGTGCAAGCGAAATGGCGCGCAGGCTCTGAGCATCCTGCAGAAGCACGCCCCAGCTGACCACCGGCGGACGGAGGCCCAGCCCGAGGAAGCTGAGTGCGGTTTCACCGAGGATCATTTCCGGAATCGCGAGTGTCATGGCCGCGATAATGTAACTGGTCATGGCTGGCAGCATGTGCTTCGTGATGATGCGGTATTGGCCAGCGCCGGCCAGCCGGGCCGCCATGACATAGTCTTCCGCTTTCAAAGAGAAGAACCTGCCGCGCACCACACGGGCCAGATGTGTCCAGCCGATCAGGGCCAGAATAATGGTGATCAGAACGTAGACGAACAGCGGATCCCATTCGATGGGCAGAGCCGCGGCAAGGCCCATCCAAAGCGGAATGGTTGGAACCGAGCGGATGAACTCCATCAGGCGCTGGATCGAGGCATCGATCAGGCCACCGTAGTAGCCAGATACAGAGCCGAAGAACAGGCCAAGGAAGAATGCGAAAATAACACCGATAAGACCCGCCGACAAAGTGACGCGAGAGCCGTAGATAAGCCGTGACAGCAGATCCCGTCCCAGGGCGTCAGTGCCAAGCAGGTTGATTTTCTGGCGCTTTGCCTCGATCCCGAAAAGGTGCAGATCGCTCTTCCACAGACCCCAGAAGTTGTAGTTTTCGCCCCGGACGAAAAACTTGATGGGCAGCACTTTCGTGGTATCCGCGACATAGGTGACGCGTGCGGTTTTTTTGTCCCGCGTGCGTTTCAAGGCATAGATGAAGGGCCGTTGAAGTTCCCCGTCATGGAAGATGTGCACCAGCTGGGGCGGGACGTAAGTCTGCAGCTTTTCAATCGAGTCCGGCTTGTACGGCGCCACGAATTCGGCGAGAACCGCCACCAGATAAGCGAAAAGCAGGAAGTAAAGAGAAGCAGCAGCCAGCCTGTGCTTTTTGAAACGCCACCAGATCAGCTGGTAGGGCTTCGCTGCATATAGCTTTTCTGCTTTATCCACCGGGACATCGAGGCTCTCGGCAATTTGCTCAGTCATTTGCTTGCCTCAGGAGTAACGGATGCGGGGATCGGACCAGGCGAGAAGCAGGTCGGAAATCAGCGTGCCGACGACCGTGAAAACGCTCAGGATCAGGATGAAACTGCCGGCCAGATACATATCCTGCATCTTGAGAGCCTGAAGCAGAAGCGGACCGGTCGTCGGCAGGTTGAGGACGACAGCGGTCACGATGTCACCGGAAAACAGCGCTGGAAGTGCCCAGCCGACCGTTGAAATGAACGGATTGAGGGCCACGCGAACCGGATAACGCCAGACCACCTGTCGCTCACTCAGTCCTTGCGCGTAGGCGGTCTCGACGTAAGGCTTTCCGAGCTCATCCAGCATATTGGCGCGCATGACGCGGATCAGGCCCGCGGCGCCGCCGGTTGCCAGGACGACGAGTGGAATCCAGATGTGCGTGAGCAGGTTACCGACCTTGGCAAGTGACCAGGGCTGGTCCTCGAACTGCGGTGACAGCAAGCCGCCGACATCGATATTCATCCATGCAAAACCGAGCCACATCAGGATCAGAGCCAGGAGAAAATCCGGGATGCCCTTGCCGAGAAAACCGAAGACCGTGAAGATGTAGTCGAAGGCGGAATACTGGCGGGTGGCGGAATACACACCCACGGGGATGGCGATGATCCATGTGAAGACAAGCGACAGCATGGAAAGTGTTAGTGTGATGCTCAGCCGTCCCCAAATCAGCTCCGAGACAGGGGCTTTCCAATGGAAGGAATGCCCGAAGTCGCCACGGAAGATGATGTCCGAGATCCAGCGCCAGTATTGCAACAGAACGGGATCATTGAGCCCGAGCTGACTGCGCATGGCCGCTTCCTGAGCCGCCGTGACGTATTCGCCCTGATTGCGCATTTCCGCAACCATCGCGGTGACATAGTCACCCGGCGGCAGCTGGATGATGACGAAGGATATAAAGGAGACGGCGACGAGCGTGGGAAATGCCCACAGAACCCGCCTGATAATGAAGCTGAGCATAAGGTATCAAACCTGAGACCGGTCAAAATTGCCCGGAATGGCAATCGCTGCATTCCGGGCAATATATGAGGTGAGTTACTGCTTGATCCACATCTGCTGCGGGCGGGCAAGGCCGACACCGCGTGTGATGTTGTCTTCCACTAGGCCTGCGGGCATGTTGTGGAAGTCATTCTTCACAATAACAGGCGTGGCCACTTCGCCGACGATGCCGATAACCCAGCCATTCTTGACGAATTCTTCGATCATGGCGTTGGTAGCGGCATCGGCTTCCTCAAGGGTCTTGGCCGTTGAGGCTTTGCCCCAGTCGGCCCAGACCTTGCGGATCGGGTGATCTGCAGGCGGTTCGATGCCCGATTCACCGTTGGTCTCGTACCAGATGTAATACTGGGCGGCGAAGTTGTTTTCACCCAGCATCCGGCGCGGGTCGGCGGGAACGACAGTCAGGCGGTCAAACGGGACCAGCTGTGCCTGGAAGTTGTTGTTCTCGCGGTTGTCGTCCCACTGTGTCCGGTCGATGACGCGTGCCAGCAGGTCGATCCCGATATCCTTGTAGTTGTCCGCCAGTAGCTCCAGCACGTTGGCATAAGCGTCCTGATCCGTTTCGACGACCAGCTGCAGGCGCTTGCCGTCGGACCGCAGGCGGTAGCCGTCGCTGTCCCGTTCGGTGAGCCCGATCGAATCCAGCGTTTCATTTGCCGCGTCGGGGTCATATTGAGCCCAGTGAGCTTCGAGATCTTCGTTGAAATAAGGAGAGCCAGACACCGGAGACGTGCTGCGTGCCTCACCGAGACCCGAGAACGCCAGTTCGTTGATTGTGTCGCGGTCAATGGAGATCGACAGAGCCTGTCGGAAGTCGGCGTTTTCGAACAGGGCACGAAGAACGTCATCCGTCACATTCAAGTTGGGGACGAGTGACCAGACATTGGCACTCTTCCAGCTCTTGACGTCATAACCAGCCTTCTCGGAGTTCTCCATATAGAAGGTGAAATCGTTACTGGTCACATACCGCATCTGCATATCGATCTGACCCTGAACGATCATCAGGTTGAAGGCATCCTGGGCCTCAAACAGACGATGCTCGATGGTATCGATGTAGGGCAGCTGGTTGCCAGCCTGATCCACCGCGAAATAGTAGGGATTGCGGACCATGGTGACGGTGCTGCCTGTGACGCCGCCTTTCACCTTCCACGCTGTGATGACCGGCAGGTCTTCGTTGAACCACCAGGCGGTAACAGGGCCTTTGGAGCCCCAGAGTTCGGTCCACTTCTCGACCTTGTATTCCTCGGCAAGCTTGGCAAGCTCTTCAGCTGAGGAATAGTGATCGTTGAACTTTTTGAGGTAATGCGCCGGCTGGATGAAGGAAGGGCGGTCGAGGCTCGGCCCAACTGTAGAATCCTGCGCCAGAATATTGAGGAAGTAGACGTATGGCTGATCGAACTTGACCGTGAACGTGCGGTCATCCTTGATGTCGATTGTCAGCGGCTTGCCGCCAGGCGCAAGAGTCGTTTCGAAGGAAGGCGTCAGCGCGGGATTGAGGAAGATGTCATTATACCAGAAAGCGACATCTTCGGTGGTCACAGGTTCGCCGTCGGACCACTTCAACCCGTCGAGTAGGGTGAAAGTGAATTCGGTGAAGTTATCGTTGACGGAATAGCTCTCAATGTAGCTCGGAACCAGTTTGACATTGCCTTCAGCGTCAGCGGCGAACTTCAAAGGACGCTCTTCCATCAGCTTTGTCGGACCCCAGCGGTCACCCGGGCCCTTGAAGGCGCGGTGCCACACACCACCATACTGACCGACTTCGAGTGCCTGAACCACTGTCGGCTGTTTTGGCAAGCGTTCGTCGACCGGGGGGAGCTCGCCCTTCTTGACCATCTCCGCCAGCATAGGTGATTCCTGAAATGCGTAGGCGGATGTCGAGGCCATCAGACTCAAGCCGATGGCAGTAAGTAGACCTGTCATTTTCATATTGTTCACGCTCCTCCGTGCGGTCATGACCACTCAGTCAATCACGCCTCCCAAATTACGACTGTAAGTGAAACCGTTTCACATTCCTATTTTGAAAGCGCCGATTTAAACGAAAAAAATTTCGTTAACTGGCGTAGTCAGCCGTATTAATCGAGCAATCTAAACAATATTTCTATATTTTCAATATGAAAAAATTTTCATTGATGAGCTAGCTAAATTTATATTGTTCCTGACGTTGAAAACGCCCGGTGAGGCTTTGGTTCCACAGCATTGTGCGGAGTTGTCTTGCGGGGAGGGGCATAGGTCGCACCGAATGGCGCGCCCGCCTTGGCGGTCCATTCATCAACCTGCCCGGTTGCTGGTTTTCGCCCTGGGATTATGTCGGTAGGAGCTCGCGCTCAGATTTTCAGCCCCGGCCGTTCGGCCGCGTCGTCAGGTTTCGAGTTTAAGTGTCCTGATTTCAAAGGGCGAAAATGTCAGGGACAGCTCCGATCCGGATCGGGGGAGAGGCTGTGGCGACCGTTCCAGAATATCCACTTCGCTGACCTGGGTCGTACCTGCCGGCAGGGCAAGCCGGGCGCTGCATTGCCGTCCGTGGGTTTCCCACAGGCGGACAATAACGGCATCACTGTCCTCTGCCTTTTTGACGGTCTCGATAGTGATACCGTTGCCTTCGACGGAAAGCAGCGATGGCAGGACCGTATCCGGTTCTGCGGCGGTCCCGGATCCTTCAATGAGATAGAGGGGTAAATTGAACTCCTCCGCAGTGGCCGGAACGCCGCCACCTTCCCGAAGGCCCTGATGAACCAGAAGAGCGTAGCGGAAGCGGTGTTCGCCCT
>JBNKOQ010000024.1:0-17298 GCA_050294735.1 Roseibium sp.
CGTACCGGCATCAGGTCGGACGCTGCGAGCGCTCCCTTTGAGCGGCTGGCCTTGTTCTTCGGCTGTGGCAGGTTGTCGAGATAGATCTCGAATGCAACCAGCGGGCCTTCGATATCCAGTGTGCCCAGTGTCCGCGGATGAACCTCACCGAAGACTGCCAGAGTGTTTTTCGGTCCAAGCTTCAAACAGCCGGACCGGCCGGGATGGAAATGAGATGGGGCGTCGGTGAAGACCTGCAGCTTGTCGACCGGTGCGCCGATGGCAGCGAGTGCTGCGAGCGCATCTGCTTTGGCGTCGAAAACACTGACAGCTTGCGATGACCCGGACCAATGCCGTCCGGCCCCTTGCAGAATGGCAGTCCCGCGGCGCACGCCCGTGGCGACCATCTTCTGGTCTTCCGGCTTGTCCCCGGCAAAAACCTGCCCGACCTCGAACAGGGCAACATCCGGATATCCCCGATCAGCATTGCGTTGAGCTGCCAAAAGCAGGCCAGGAAGCAGACTGGGCCGCATGTCCGACATATCCGTGGAAATGGGATTGGCAAGCGCCAGGGCCGGCTGTCCACCGCCGAATACCTCTGCGGCTTCCTTTGAGACAAAAGACCACGTGACGGCTTCGTTCAAACCGCGTGCCGCAAGCGAACGGCGCACATTGTTGCGGCGTATTTGACCGGGGGTCAGCACTTTGGCACCAACGCTGCCGGTGCGGGGCAGTGGCGTCGAGGGGACCTTGTCCAGACCGACGATGCGGACAACTTCCTCAACGAGATCGGCTTTTCCTTCGATGTCCGGACGCCAGCTTGGCGCAGCGACCTTGATCGTGTCTCCAGAACCGGAGAGCCAGAAACCGAGACCCTTGAGCACCACATTGATCTCAACTGTCGAGACATCAATGCCGGACAGTCGCTTCACTTCGGAATAGGGGAATTCGATGATTGTGCTGTCGTCGGGCACCTTGCCGGCCACAACGGTTTCGGACGCCTCACCGCCGCACAGGTCAAGAACCAGCTGGGTTGCGGCTTCGAGGCCGGGCAGCATGTAGTCGGGGTCGACGCCGCGCTCGAAGCGGTAACGGGCGTCCGTGTTGACGCCAAGCTTGCGCCCGGTCGCCGCGATGCCGTCTTCGTCCCAGAGGGCGGATTCAATCAGGACATCCGTGGTTGTTTCCGTACATCCGGAGACTTCGCCACCGAGGATGCCGCCAAGGCTTTCCAGACCGTTGTCGTCTGAGATCACACAAATGCTCTCGTCGACTTCGTAGGTCTTGCCGTTGAGACCTTCGATGCTTTCGCCTTTGGCCCCGCGCCGGACAACCAGGTCACCTTTGACCTTGGCTGCGTCGAAGACATGCAAAGGACGGCCCTGGTCGAAGGTCATGTAGTTGGTGATGTCCACCAGCGTGTTGATCGGACGCAGGCCGATGGCGATCAGCCGCTCCTGCATCCACTTCGGCGATGGTCCGTTCTTGACGCCTTTCACGAGGCGTAAGCCAAAAGCCTTGCAGAGAGGCTTTGTATCGCCGAAGTCCAGTTTGACATCGGTCGGGCACGGGAAACTGCCCCGGATCTGATTATGCGGACGTTCTTTCAACTTGCCCAGACCGGCAGCGGCAAGGTCGCGGGCAATGCCGTAAACCCCGGTACAGTCGGGGCGGTTCGGTGTCAGGCCGATCTCGATGACCGGGTCGCTGAGCCCAGCCCATTGGGCGTAGGCAACGCCAACGGGCGCATCCGCCGGCAAGTCGATGATGCCGTCGTGCTCTTCCGACAGTTCCAGCTCACGCTCTGAGCACATCATGCCGAAGCTCTCGACATCGCGGATCTTGCCAACGGACAAAGTGACATCAAGACCTGGAACATAGTCACCAGGGCGGCCCAGGACACCGACAAGCCCGGCCCGGGCATTTGGTGCGCCGCAGACAATTTGCAGTGGCTCGCCTTCGCCGGTATCGACCTTCAGCACTTTGAGCCGATCCGCGTTCGGATGCTGTTCTGCTTCCAGAACCTTGGCGATTTTGAACGCCGCCAGCTTCGCTGCGCGGTCTTCGACTTCCTCGACTTCGAGGCCAATCATCGTCAGCTTCTCAACGATTTCCTCGAGACTTGCTTCAGTGTCGAGATGTTCCTTCAGCCAGGACAGGGTGAATTTCATGAGCGTGCTCTTTTGTCTTTTTGAACGGCGCGTGGCACCGGAAATGTCAGGGTCGAGGCTGCGCACCGCAGCTTATTTTTCGTGAAAGCGATCCAGCTCGGGCAAAATGGAGGCCGCGCCATAGTTCTGTGCAAAGCGTTCGCCAATGGCCGATAGTTCCTTCGTCCATTCGACGACGGTTGCTGGCGTGATGGATTTGCCGGTGGCAATCGTCTGTGCAGCCTCGGCTTCGATACGGTCACGCAAAATTCCGAGCTCCACCTGCGCTGCGTATTCCGACCGGTACTTTCCGAGCCAGCCAAGGGCAATAATGCCGACAGCCAACAAAAGGGCTGCGGAGGTCGTGATGTTCGCCCATTTCGCGGTGCCGCTTATGCGCCGTTCGCTGGCGACGAGAACGATCGAAACGATTGTCAGGAACGCAACGATATAGATCGAGGACAGAAAGCTCTGGTATTTTTGTGCGGCCGCTTCCTCATGCGATGCTCTGAGGCCTGTGATCAGGTCTCTCAAGTAAAGCAGGGCATCGGCCTCTGCGCCCAGCTGGTCCCGAAAATACTCGCCACAGAACCGCAAACGCCCCCGGGTTTCGATCTTGTCTGCACAAGCATCGAGGAAAGACGTTGGCGTTGCTACGTGTTCCGAACTGCCTTTCTCCTGCGCCACAGCTTGCGGGAGTTCCACAAAGGCGAGGGAGATTATCAGGGCAAGTGCGGCAATCAGGCGGCTGACCATCTGCATTTTGACTGAGGCCTTATACGGGTTCGTTGAGAGATCAAATGGCTCTGGCTTCAGGAAGACAACCCGCCAAACAGTGTTGGCAGGTCGAGCGGGCGGAAACCGTAATGCTGAATCCAGCGAACGTCGGCATCGAAGAATGCGCGAAGGTCCGGCATGCCGTACTTGAGCATTGCAAGGCGGTCGATGCCGATACCCCAGGCAAAGCCCTGATAGACATCCGGGTCGAGTCCGCAGTTGCGCAGCACATTCGGGTGAACCATGCCGCAGCCGAGGATCTCCATCCAGTCGCTGCCTTCTCCGATTTTCACTTCAGCGCCGGACCGGTCGCACTGGACATCGACTTCCATCGACGGTTCCGTAAACGGGAAGAAGCTGGGGCGGAAACGGAGTGTGACATTGTCGACCTCGAAGAAGGCTTTCAGAAATTCTTCCAGCGTGCCTTTCAGATGGCCGATGTGACTGGCTTTGTCGATCACAAGACCCTCGACCTGATGGAACATCGGGGTATGGGTCTGGTCGCTGTCACAGCGGTAGGTGCGGCCCGGAATAATGACGCGGATCGGCGGCTCTTCGGTGCGCATGGTGCGGATCTGCACCGGAGAGGTATGGGTCCGCAGCAGCAGGCGCTCACCGTCTTCTTTTTCGTTGAAGAAGAAGGTGTCATGCATTTCACGAGCCGGATGGCCTTCCGGGAAGTTGAGCGCTGTAAAGTTCAGTTCATCGGTTTCGATGTCCGGCCCTTCAGCAATCGCAAATCCCATGTCGGCGAAGATTGCCGTCAATTCGTCGATCACCTGGCTCACCGGGTGAATGCGGCCGGTCTCGAGCGGTGCGGGGCGAAGCGGAAGGGTCACATCGACGCTCTCGCTGGCAAGGCGCGCTTCAAGAGCGGCTTCAGCCAGAACCAGCTTGCGGCTGGCAATAGCATCCGTGACAGTGGCCTTGAGGCCATTGAGCGCCGGACCCATGGTCTGACGCTCTTCCGGGGTCATCTTGCCCAGGGTTTTCATTTGTTCGGAGATGCTGCCCTTCTTGCCAAGGGCACCGACCCGGATCTCCTCCAGCGCGTTTTCGTCAGCAGCTGCTTCGACGGCAGCCAGTAGGTCAGTTTCAAGAGTTTTGAGGTCGGACATGTGTGCTCATATTCCTGCTGCGGCTACGCGCAGTCTGCAGTCTTGAGAATAGTCGACGGTCTTTTAGCGAAAAAAAGCCGCCGATGCCACGAAAGGCTTGAATTATCTGTATGGGAAGCGGGCTGCGTTGCCCGTCAGCGATGTTCTAGAGGCTAAATCGTCCGCAGGCCGGACCTTGCCGTGTGAACAACCGCACTGCGCAAAGGTCAGGCAGAGTGACAGGGGCTTCCGCATGAGAAGCTTCCGGAGCAATGCCAAAACTGTTTGTGCTTTTACGTGTCATGGTGGCGGGAGTTTAGCCAAAGTCGGCATAAATACAACTGCTATGTGGCCGGGTTTAGAGACCGCGGCAATTCTTCATGAATCCAGTTGCGAAAAGCCAGGATGGCCGGGCTGGGAGCGCTGTAGGCGCTGCGGAGCAACCAGTAGGAATGACCGGTCGAAATCCGCCCGGTGAACGGCTCGACCAGCTGACCCGCTGCAAGAGCATGACAGGCGAGGGTTTCCCAGGCCAGAAAAAGACCCTGCCCCGCGATGGCGGCATCAAGACACAGGGCGCCATCAGAATAGGTTGGGCCATTGGCAAACTGCGCCGGGCGGATGCCCTTTGCCTTGAGCCAATAGTCCCAGGCATGAGGCTGGCCCCGGTCATGAATGATTGGCAGCTGGAAAATATCTTCAGGTCTCCGCAAGGCATCTGCCAGGGCAGGGCTGCAGACCGGGAAGATCCGCTGATCCAGAAGCTTTTCCGCTTCCACATCAGCATAGGGGCCTGGTCCGACGCGGATGCAGAGGTCCACATCGGAGCTGTTCGGATCGACGAGATCAACAGCCGCTTCGACGCGCACACGGATTCCCGGGTGGGCTCTTGAGAATTTCTTCAGATGCCAGACGAGCCATTTGCTGGCGAAAACAGGCGCCACAGAAACGGTAAGAGTATCCTCCCGCGCTTTCCGGGGGAGGGCCACTGCGGCTGCCAGAGCCCGCATTCCAGGTGTCAGACGCTCAAGCATGGCCTCGCCAATTGCGGTTGGAGCGAGGCCGCGAGGGTGTCGGTCAAACAAGGAAACGCCGAGCTGCTGTTCAACCTTCTGGATCTGCTGGCTGACCGCGCCAACGGTTACGCCCAACTCGCCGGCGGCGGCTTTGAGCCCGCCAAGTCTGCCGACCGCTTCGACGGCTCTAAGGCCGTTAAGGTGCACGCGATTCAGATTGTCCATATAGAAAATCTAAAACGGCATGTAGATAAAGTCGATTTATTATTGGGGTGCGCATGCCTATTGATGTAGGTATGCTAAATTTCTTTCATCATATTGGGCGTGCCACCCGGACCTTTTTTCAGAAAGCGGTACAGTCCCCAGGCGCCGAAGCAGCACAGCGCAATGACCCGTTTTCCCATCCAGATATTGTCCGGATGAGTTTGCGGGAACTGGCAGACCTGCCGTTCGAACGGAGGTAGTCTCGAGAGCGTTGTCAGCTCTTCTTGACGAACTCAGTCAGGATGACGATGCGCTGGTCGTTGACGCGGCCTTCGATGTGTTCGGCATTATCATGCACCAGAGAAATATTCCGGACGGCGGTTCCGCGTTTTGCGGTAAAATTCGCGCCCTTGACCTTCAGATCCTTGATCAGGGTGACCGTGTCGCCGGCCGCCAGAACCGCGCCGTAGGTGTCCTTGTGGACGATGGCATCGCCATCGTCGCTTGCCGCATCTCCGGAAAGTCCGGCCTTGGCCCAGGCAAGGGTTTCGTCGTCGAGGTAGAGCATATCAATAAGGTCGCGTGCCCAAGTCTCGCCGGAAAGACGGTTGAGCATGCGCCATGCGGCGACCTGAACGGCCGGAACCTGGCTCCAGGCACTGTCATTGAGACAGCGCCAATGGTTTACGTCGAGATCCTGTTCGCCGTTGATCTGGCCGGTGCAGGCAGAGCAGGCCAGAATCGCGCCATCAGCACTGCCGGAAGCATCTGGTCCAATCGGTAGAACGGCAAGGTTATCTGCTGCGTTGCAGAGTTCACACGCATCTGAAGCGCGCTGGCGGAGTTCGGTCTCTACGGTCATCAATTTAAGTCCTTGGCTGCCGGAGCGTTTGATACCTTCGCTGGCTGGACGCCCGGCTTATTCATTCAGCTTTTCAGGCTTCGGTCAGTCGTCCATCTTCAGGGCCTGAATGAAGGCTTCCTGCGGGATTTCAACCTTGCCGAATTGGCGCATCTTCTTCTTACCGGCCTTCTGCTTTTCCAGCAGCTTACGCTTACGGGTGGCATCGCCGCCGTAACACTTGGCCGTCACGTCCTTGCGCAGGGCAGACAGGGTTTCGCGCGCGATAACCCGGCCGCCGATCGCTGCCTGGATCGGAATTTTGAACATGTGCCGGGGGATCAGCTCTTTCAGCTTCTCGACCATTGCCCGGCCACGGCGTTCAGCCTGACTGCGGTGAACCAGAACCGACAAGGCATCGACCGGCTCTTCATTGACTAGGATCGACATCCGGACAAGATCGCCTTCGCGGTAGTCCGAGATGGCATAGTCGAAGGATGCATAGCCCTTGGAGATCGACTTCAGCCGGTCATAGAAGTCAAAAACAACCTCGTTCAACGGTAGGTCGTAAGTCAGCATGGCCCGGCTGCCGACGTAGTTGAGGTCTATCTGCAGCCCGCGCCGTTCCTGACACAGCTTCAAGATACCGCCAAGGTAATCGTCAGGTGTCATGATGGTTGCCCGGATCCATGGCTCGCGGATCTCGGTGATCTTGACCACATCCGGCATGTCAGCGGGATTGTGCAGTTCAACATCCGAACCGTCGGTCAAGGTCATCTGGTAGACGACCGATGGAGCGGTTGCGATCAGGTCAAGGTTGAATTCACGCGCTAGGCGCTCCTGAATGATTTCCAGGTGCAGAAGGCCAAGGAAGCCGCAACGGAAACCGAATCCGAGCGCAGCGGACGTTTCCATTTCGTAGGAGAAGCTGGCGTCGTTCAATCGCAGCTTACCCATGGCGGCGCGCAGATCTTCAAAATCGTTGGCGTCAACCGGGAACAAACCGCAGAAGACAACTGGCTGCGCGGGTTTGAAGCCCGGTAGCGCTTCGGCACAAGGTTTTTTCTCAAGCGTGATCGTGTCCCCGACACGTGTGTCGGCCACTTCCTTGATTGATCCGGTGATCACGCCGATTTCTCCGGCATGAAGCTCGTCCACTTGCAGAAACTTAGGTGTCATCACCCCGACGCGATCAACATCATAGGCAGCGTCTGTGCCCATCATCTTGATCTTCTGGCCCTTTTTCAAGCTGCCATCGATCACGCGCACGAGCACCATCACGCCGAGGTAGGTGTCGTACCAGCTGTCGACCAGCATGGCCTTCAGCGTTGCGTCAGGATCCCCTTCGGGAGGCGGTAGTTTCTGCACAATGGCTTCGAGAACGTCGTCTACGCCGAGGCCGGTTTTGGCCGAGATCATACAGGCGTCGGACGCGTCAATGCCGATCACATCCTCGATCTGCTCCTTGATCCGGTCCGGTTCGGCGGCAGGAAGGTCAATCTTGTTGAGGACAGTGACGATCTCATGGTCGTTTTCGATGGCTTGGTAAACGTTGGCCAGCGTTTGTGCTTCCACACCCTGGCTGGCATCGACAACAAGAAGCGAGCCTTCGCAAGCTGCCAGCGACCGGGAGACCTCGTAGGCAAAATCCACGTGGCCAGGCGTGTCGATCAGGTTCAGCGTATATTGCTGCCCGTCCTTGCCGTTGTAGACCAGCCGGACTGTCTGCGCCTTGATGGTGATACCGCGTTCGCGCTCGATGTCCATGGAATCGAGGACCTGTTCGGTCATTTCGCGGTCGGTCATCGTTCCCGTCATCTGGATCAACCGGTCAGCAAGGGTCGACTTGCCGTGATCGATGTGAGCCACGATGGAGAAATTGCGGATATTGGAAAGCTTCTTGGTCGTCATTGGGCTCGTTTAGCACCGCAAAAGCAGATCGCAAAGGGATTTGCTGCCCGGAGCGCCGCCAATCCGCCGATTTTCGAGGAAAGAGGAGTCCTCATTTGGGTTTCGGCCTATTTTTCTATCAGATCGTCCTTCAGGACACGGCCGAGCAAGCGCCCGTCTGCTGCGATTTCTTTTGCGAATTCGAGCAGATGCCCTTCCGCCAGAACGTCGCGGTTGCGCACGACCAGGGCAATGTCCCGGTGGAGCGGTTCAAGGTCTGTCGGGTGGATCTCGACCAAACGGCCTTCCGCCAGGGACTCGGCAATTGCCGAACGAACGAAAAAGCCTATGCCTTCTCCGGCCTCGACAAGGCTTCTGCCGGGGGCTGTTGGCAACTCGACCTGAATAAGAGGCGACAGGGAGAGAGATGTGGCCGCTGGCGGAGCCACCTGCCACCAGTTGAGTTGCAGATAGCGGGGGGCCTGCTTGAGAATATCAACGAGAGCCGGCGTATCGCCGAATTTTTCCGCCAGCGCCGGTGCGGCGACCAAAGGGGCAGCTTCTCGGACAATCAGCAATGGGTCTACATTGGTGAGCAGCGGGTCGAGGTTGGGCCAGCAGATCACTGCCAGCTCGACTTCCCGTTCGTGCAGCATTGTCGCGATCTGATTGTGGCGGCCCTCACGGATGATGATATCGATTTCCCTGTGCTGCTTCTGAAGCCGCAGCAGGGCCTTGCTGACCATTGGCATGATCATCGAGGAGAGGGAGCCCACAGAAATGCGGCCACGTTCGGCGCGGCGCAGTGTCTCTCTGGCTTCTTGCAGGACGCTAAGCATGCGCCGGCAATAGGGCAGAAAGCCCAGACCCTGATCGGTCAGCTGAACTTGCCTACCTCGTTTGAAAAGTTGAGCGCCAATAGCAGCTTCCAGGGCCCGAATGCGCATGGATACGGTCGCCTGAGTGACGTTCAAACGCGCGGCAGCCTTGGTAAAGCTGCCATCGCGGGCGACCCGGTCAAACGTCCTGAGTTGATCGATATCCATGCTGGTCGCTCAATATAAAGATTCTTAATTCAGCAGATCATTTCTTTTTGAAGAATGGTCTATAAAATTGGAGTTTCCAATACCAATAGAGAAAACTGATGGACTTGCGCACTGCTACCGAGGCCGACCTTCCGGCCATTCTGGACATTCATAACGATGCCGTTCGCAATCTGGCTGCGATCTGGTCAGACAAGCAAGAGACCTTGGCAGAGCGCCGTGATTGGATGACGGGGCGCTTGGCGGCCGGGCTTCCCGTGATGGTTGTTGTTGACGAGGACGAAACGGTACTTGGGTTCGGTTCCTACGGCCCCTATCGCCCGAAGGATGGTTACCGTTTTACCGTTGACCATTCAGTATATGTTGCGCCGCAAGCCCGCGGCCGGGGCGCGGGACGTATGTTGATGACGGCTCTGATCGAGCACGCGAGGAAAGGCGGCTTCCATGCCATCGTCGGCGGAGTCGAATCCAACAACACTGCGTCGATTAAGATGCATGAAGCGTTTGGTTTTGAAGAAAGAGGCAGGCTGCCGCAGGTCGGAACGAAATTTGGCCGCTGGCTGGACCTGGTGATTATGGTGCTGGTTCTGGATGACAGGCCGGAGCCTCCGGTCAAATAACAGTTCTTCCTGATTACTGCGCCTGCAGGACCTGTTTGCAGCTTGGGGGCAGCGCGGCCAGCGTCAGGGGCCTCTTCTTCACGATCTTCTTGGGTTTGTCCGTTTTCTTCGGCACCCAGGGTTCATCGGACAGCCAGTAGGCCAGTTCCTTGCCGCAACCATCGCCCGGTGGGGGTGGGTTCTGGTCCTTGCAGCCCTGACTTCCAATGGGGCAGGCCAAGCGAACATGGAAATGATAATGATGTCCCCACCATGGACGGACGACACGCAGCCAGGAGCGATCCTTCCCTTTTTCAAAGGCACATAGTGCTTTCTTGATTGCGGGACTAACAAAAATGCGGGCCACCCGTTTGTCACTGGCCGCTCTTTTGATCAGACGTGCGTGGGTGTCCGTCCATTTTCGCGGATCGACCGATCGGTCAGCGCCTTTCACATCCATGGGTCCTTTGAGCATGGAGATTGCCGAGACATTCTCCCGTTCTTCCCTGGACATCGTATGGTCGGGCATTGGCCTCAGCCAGATATCCGCGTCCAATCCGATCTGATGGCTGGCATGACCGGATATCATCGGCCCACCACGCGGCTGGGCAATATCGCCTACCAGAAGGCCGCGCCAGCCGATACTTGGGGCATCGTTGGCAAGGTCTTCGAGATAGCGGATCAGTTCCGGATGGCCCCAGTTGCGGTTCCGTGAAAGCCGCATGACCTGCCAGTTTGGCCCATCGGTCGGAAGCGCCATGCCTCCGGCGAGGCAGCCCTTGGCGTAAGAACCGATCGATCTCGCCTGCAGGGGGGCCGGGCCCGTCATCGCTCCGAAATAGTCTTTGGCGGCATGGTCTCCGCGCAGCACCAGGCGGGACGGATCATTTCGTCTGACAGGTGGTGGTGCGGCCTTGGCGCTGGGCACCGGGATGTCCACGGTCAACAAGACGGTGCTGGAAGTATCCGGTTTTTGCGGCGGAGGCGGAACAACGGCCTGAACGCTGGATGCGGATGCTATGAATAAAAGGCTGACCGTCGCAAGGCTTAACGCTTGCGCTCTGGTCGATTTAAAGCAGGCCATGAAAGGTTTGGGTTTGACGGGCTTCATCTGAAACACACCTTATCCGGCTTGTGCGTGCAAAGGTTCGCCTGTTTCGGCGGCAGTTTGGACCGGCTTCTTTGCAGCGCTCAGCATGTCGGCGATTTCGTCGAGAAGAAGTGTTTGATCCCGAATGATCCGGTCGGCGGCTCCGTTGAGCTGCATGATGTTGCCTGGACGGGCATTGTCCATAGCCTCGGCATCGGCTGGGACCTGACCATTGATCCGGATGTAACGCGCTTCGCCAAGATCCGTGAACAGGCACTCGGCCTGGTAGCTGGCGGTTTGAGACTGGCCGTCCGAGAAAATGGAGAGGATCGGAACCCCTTTCGACGGTTGCATCCAGCCCAGTGCGCCCCAACCAGCGGCTTCCTTGTAGCCGAAACTGCGCTCGGGAGCATATCCGGTTCCCAGAGAGATCACGGTAATGTCTTCTGATGCCCAGCCAAGTTTGCGGGCCTCGATGTAGGCCGCCATGGCAGGGTCGTTCATGAACACGCCGCCGTCGACGAGAATGTCTTCCTGACCACTGGTGAGGTTTTCCACCTTGGCGGGTTCGAAATAGGATGGCGCGGCTGTTGTCGCACGCACCGCCTGCCAGAAATAATAGTCATCCGGCCGTGCTCCGTCATGCTGCCGCCCATTGGTCATGAAAACAGCTTTGCGCTTTTCAATGTCATAGGCGGTCAGCACCAGATGAGTGAGGGCACTGGCCATGGATGTCCAGCCGAACCGTTCCTTCAACAGGATCTCCAGTGGCCGGGCATCATAGGTTTCGTCAAACAGACCAAAGGGATTGGTAACGAAGCGGCCAAGGCGTTTGCCAATGGAATGAGTGAAAATTTCCCGGGCTTCCCGCTCATAGAATTCCCGAAGGTCCGAGATCGATGCCGCTGCTTCTCCTTTGGCGCCACCCGGTTTGGGTGCGGACAGGCCAGCAGCGATTAAACCGCCGGTGGACGTGCCGCAGATCAGGTCAAAACACTTGTGCATCGGCAGCTGGCAACCACGATGAACCATGCGGCTTTCGATGCTTTCCAGAATTCGCAAGGGGACAAGTCCCCGAACGCCGCCGCCATCTATGGATAAAATGAAATGCTTCCGCCGGGCCATTTGACTCTCTCTTGCGCAATAATTTCGGAAGTGCGGTGGTGAAAACCACGCTCCTGAGAATAAACACAATCCTCTCCGTCAATTGCGACACTGCCATGGCGCAGCCGGTTCATCAAATGGATTAGCGTATTTTGGGCCGTACCCTTTCAGGCGTCTTAACGGAGGAGGGCCGATTTGAGGCGGCTTTATCGCAGCAACTCTTCAACAGAGTGTCCGCTCCAGAAAGTCGATGAGTAGGCTGTTGTGCTCATTTTCCCCCTGGCTTCCAGGCACATGCCCTTCCTCCGGATAGTAATGGGCTTCGACTGGTTGTCCGGATTTTCTGCGGCGGCTTTCAAGGCGCCGTGTCATCCCGGGTGACCAGGTGGTGTCCTTCAATCCGGCAGCAAGAAAGAGAGGGCCGGAATAGTGTTCGATGGGTATGGGGGTGGTGGGGAGGAGGTCGTTGGCGGACCCCTTCCAGGTCCAGGCGCGCCGGGCGGGGTCCCAGGCCTGCCAGCCGGGATCGCCAGCATCACGGAAACTTCGCGCGTCGAAGGCGCCGCAGACAACATCAGGCGCTGCGAGGCACGCAAGTGAGTCAGGCTCACCGTCCAATTGATGTTTGGCCATCAAGGCAGCGGTGAGAAGAGCGTGCTCAGCGCCTCGGGAAACCCCGTAGATTGCCACCCGGCCATTGCAGGTGGGAAACTGGCGCAGGGCCTGCAGAGCATCAACTGTGCGGGTGAGTTCCACATCTTCAATCGAACCGGCATTCCACGCATTTCCACTTTTTGAATAACTATGAGGGTAAGCGAGAAAACCAGAGGCGGCGAGGATGGCGGCCGTCCTGTGAGACCAGCCCGACATGCCGCCTTCCGAACCGTGAAGGACCATGACCGCCGGGTAGGTTTTGTCGTCTGATGGCCCATAGGTTGTACCCCAGTCGGGCAGAAGGCGGCGAAAAACGGCGAGAGACATCGGTAGACCTGAATTGAATCTGATGAAAGAACAGCAGGAGCAGATTGTTGAGTCCCACATATTTAGCTGGTCTGAATACGGTCAGACAAAGGCCGCGATCCGTTTAATTCGATGAAGGGAACACGGTTCCTTTATTCATTTTTCAGCGTGAAAGACAGAAGAACGGGCGTTGCCTTTTGAACGGGAAAGGCACTAGGATCGACCAATTCAGCCAACAAGATAGCGGACATTTTCATGAATATCGACCTGCTGCGTCGTCTCTGCGAAACCCCGGGTGTTCCCGGCCACGAACAACGGGTCCGGGAGTTGATCCTGTCGGAGATCGAGGGGCTTTTCGATGAAGTCACGGTCGACCCGATGGGATCTCTCCTGTGTAAGCGTGAGGCGCGGAAAGCCCCCAAGAAGGGCGAGCAGCCCAAGAAGGTCATGCTGCTCTGTCATATGGATGAGATCGGTTTCCTGGTCTCCCACATCGCCGACAAAGGTTTCCTGCACGTTCAGCCGGTGGGTGGGTTCGACCCGCGCAATCTGTTCTCGCGCCGGGTTCTCGTGTCGACAGATGATGGTGACTACAAGGGCGTCATGAACCCCGGAGGGCGCCCGATTCACATTTCTTCTCCTGAAGAACGTAAAAAGATTCCGGAGCCAGCCGATTTTGTGGTCGATCTCGGCCTCGGAGAGGGCACAAAGGACAAGATCAGCATTGGTGACATGGTCACCATGGATGAACCATTGCTCGAAATGGGTGACAAGATCGTCTCAAAGGCGCTCGACAACCGGATCGCTTGCTGGCTTGGGATTGAAGCCATCCGAGCGCTGGGCAAATCCAAACACGCTTGCGAGATCCATGTTGCTTTCACCTGCCAGGAAGAGGTTGGCTTGCGGGGAGCCCGTACGGCAGCCTTTGCGATCAAACCGGATATTGGGTTGGGTGTCGATACGACACTGGCTTGCGACACGCCGGGCGTTCCCGAACAGGACCGGACAACGGTTCAGGGAGAAGGCTTTGGTCTTCATGTTAAGGACTCTAGTTTCATTGCCGACCGGGATCTGGTCAAGGAGATCGAAGCTCTGGCGAAGAAGGAAGACATTCCTTTTCAACGCACGATGCTGAAAGCCGGAGGGCAGGATGGAGCTGCGGCCCAGCAGGCTGCCGCCGGCGCCAAAGCGGTTGGGATCGTCGTTGGCACCCGCTACATCCATACGGTCACGGAAATGATTGATCGCGGCGACCTCAAGGCTGCTCGTGATATTCTGGCGGCTTATCTGAAGGTTGCCTGATCGGGTCAGGCAAGTCCGGCGATCAGGTTACCGACCTGGTCGCCCGTGCCAGCGTAAAGCGAACTGACCGAGGCGCTTTGGTAGCTGGCGCTGAGATTTCCGATCTCCGCCTCGATGTTCGAGGCACTTGCAGAGCGTACGGAGAGCCCCGTTGCGCTATCGTATGACACGCGCTCGTAGGAGACGAATTCCGCAGAAACGGTGTCTCCACCGATTTCCGCTTCAATCGTTGTTGTCGAGATTGTTGCGCTCTCATAAGCCGTTGTTGTGCCGGAAGGGGAGGTATCTTCTATTCCAAGGGCAGATTTGAGCTTTCCAGCCGCCTTCTGGTAATCCTCGATCTTGGCCAGTGCCCTCTTTTCGCTTTCCTCGTCTGTTTCACCCCGGCCCAGTTCTACGGCAGCCTGAAGGGCTGCGATAACCGAGGAATCTTCTTCGGCCTTTTTCGACGCAGCTTCAAGAATCGTCATGGCAGGCGCGTCTGTCTTTGCGTCGCCGCCCGTTCCATCAGTCCTGTTTCCGGACGTTCTCTGAGTTGAGGTCGCCAGGATACTGGTGCTTTGGGTTGTCGTCTCGATGGACAGCTGCATGAGCGCCTCGCGCGTGAAAACAGTAGGAACCTTCACTGTTCACTTTCGGAGCGAAGTCTTAAGATGCTGTTAACTTTTCGCGGCGGACGCCGGAGTAAAAGCCTGAGCGAGAAATCGGCCGCCCAGCACCATGCCGCGCTCGTCGATGGAATGGCCGAGATTGTCGAGCAGGTGGTCTTCGACGCGAACGCCTGCGTCAAGCAGAGCCTTCCGGGCTGCAGGCAGATGAGACGGGTCGACAACGTCATCTTCGGAGCCGTGGATCAGAAGAACGGGAGAGGCGGTTTGAATAGCGTCCAAGTGGCCGATGCCGGGAAGAAGGCCCGAATAAGCAAGCAGGGCCGCGGGCGGCACTTTTCTGCGCAGCCCGGTCTGAAGGGCCATCATCGCCCCCTGACTAAAACCGACGAGAGCGAGGGCATTGGCAGGCAGATCGTGTCTGGCGAGTTCTGCATCGATGAACCTGTTGAGGCACGGGGAGGAACTTTCCGCACCGGTGCGGTACTCCCGCTGATCTCTGTCGGTCAGAGGAAACCATTGCCGGCCGCCGAGCGCTTCAAAGGGGAGCGGCTCAGGCGCGTCCGGCGCAGCGAAGACTGCGTCCGGCAGGGTCGAGGCCCAAGCACACCCAAGATCGATCAAGTCCTGACCATCCGCGCCATAACCGTGCAGGATGACGACAAGCTGGCTTGGCGAGCGACCCGAAGCTGGCATAAGACGCGGGCCGTCCAGGAGTGGTACGGGGCTCATTGCGGTCTGCCGTCTAAATTGAAGATCTACTCGGCGGCGACCAGAGCCGGAGCCTGCCACGAGCCGTTTTCGATGTCGTCAATCTGCTTGTCGATTTGCTCGACGACATAACGGGAGAACGGTCCCAAATGGACGTAGAGCGCGATCATCATCATGACAGGCTTGATCGCCTTGAAGTTGCGGAAAGCGGTATAGGCGAGCGTGCGCCAGAACGGCCCTCTATAGGTCGTGTGAGTGACGGTCATTGACCAGATCAGCCGCCCGAACATTTTGAGGTCGTGGAAAAAACCAGCTCCCAGAATGTTGCCGTTCTCGCCTTCCAGATTGAGCATACTGGCGACCTTGCGCACCCGTCCGAAATAGGCATCCGGCGCGTAAATACGATCGATAATTTCACGGTAGTCTTTGAGTATGGCAACCCGCTCGCGCTGTGTTTCGAAATTGAGACCGGAGGTGCACTGGTCGCCGAAGTCGTCGGCTTCATCGAATTGCTCGAACCCTGAATGCAACCGGCCTTCTTTCTCAAGGCGCCGGGTCAACTGTGTGTTGGGAAGTGCGAACAGCAATCCCGCCATTGAAACCGGGATAGCCGCCTCTTCAATCAAGGCCGTGATTTCATTTGCGACGTGATCGCTTTCCTGATCGAAGCCGACAATGAAGCCCGCGAGAACCCAAATGCCGGCATCGTAGATCTGGTGAACGCTTTTCGCGATATCCCGGCGCGTGTTCTGCTTTTTGCTGGTTGCAACGAGCACATCCGGATCAGGGCTCTCGATGCCGATGAAGACGGAGAAAAACCGGGCTTCCTGCATCATCTTGAGCAAGGCTTTGTCATCGGCAAGGTTGAGCGACGCTTCGGTCGACATTTCAAAAGCATTGTTATGTGCTTTTTGCCATTTGATGAGCTCCGGCAAAAAGGCTTTCACGGCTTTCTTGTTGCCGATCAGATTGTCGTCCACGAAATCGACATGGCCGCGGTAGCCGAGTTCATAGAGCCGGTCCAGTTCGGCCAGCATCTGCTCGTTTTTCTTTGTGCGCGGCCGACGGCCATAAAGCTCAATGATGTCGCAGAACTCGCAAGTGAACGGACACCCGCGGGAGAACTGAACATTGACCTGAACATAATTCTTGAAGTTCAGCAGATCGAAGCGGGGGATCGGGCTGGTTGTCACGTCAGCCTTGAATTTTTCGGCAGAATAGGTGCCGGATCTTTCGCCCCGTTCCCAAGCCTCGATGAATTTGTCCAGAATACCTTCTGCTTCACCCAGGACGCGAAAATCCGCTGACTCATAAACCGCGGGGCTGGACGTTGCATCCGGACCGCCGACAGCAACGGGAATTCCCCTGTCCTGACACATCTTGATGACATGCAGGCTGTCTGCCTGCTGAGGCAGCATGCCGCCGGAAAAGACGACATCGGCCCACTCCAGATCGGCCTCTTTGAGCTCGTCTGTGTTGCGGTCCACCAGGCGAACTCCCCAGGTTTCCGGCAACATGGCTGCAACAGTGATCAAGCCGAGCGGAGGGGCCGGATATTTCGCTCCGACCATTTCGCACGTCGCACCGTAATTCCAGAAAGAACCAGCGCTGAAGCGCGGATAAACGAGCAAGACGTTGCAGGCGGCCGAAGTCATCTAATCTCCTAGGGAGCTGACGGAAGGAAGCCTATCTTCAATCCTTGAGATAGACCCTACATATAATTGCGTACGAAAAAAGGAAAACATGCATTTGGCAAAAATAAAAGGGCGGTTGAACCGCCCTTTCGTTTTACGGAAGCCGTGCTTCCTTTACAGGACCGTGAGGTCCTCGGCCATTGCCCTGCCACGGCGCCACTCGAGATCATAGACCACAAGCTGGCCTTCTCTCAAAGTGTCGATGCCGGACCGGCGGAGTGCCGCAATTTCGA
>JBNKOQ010000025.1:0-17188 GCA_050294735.1 Roseibium sp.
TGCTATAACGACCCATCAGTCAGAGAGGTGGGAGCCGCAAAAGCATTTGTTTTGAGAAAGTGAAGTCGACTGCCACACCCTCTTCACGTATTCGTGTTGAGATAAATCAAGCTACCTGTGCTCTGACCGACCCTACTGAGCGTACACCAAAGACAACCAGACGCTCAGGAGATCATGATGCAGTCCCAAAAATCCATTCAACACGCAAGAAATCAACGTATTCAGCCTGTTATCAAGTTCCGGCGTTTGATCACAACGGGCCTGTGCGGACTTGCGTTACTTCTGCCTCTGGCCAGTCTGGGCAACGCATCGGAACCAGACGTCACGGTAAAAGGAAAATATGCCCTTACCGCTCCGAACCTGAAGACCAGCTTCTCCGTTAATGTCATCGGCGGCAGCCAGGTCACAGGCGTGTTCAAGTCCGTCAACGGGCAGATGACACTCGATAGCAAGCATCCGGAACACAGCACGGTTCAGGTCACAGTGGACCTTGCAAGCGTCGATACCGACAACGCCCTGATTACGAACTTCCTAAAGGGTCCGTCGATGTTTGATGTCGAAAACTATAAAACAGCGAAATTCATCAGCACCCGTGTTCGCAAGGTGGATGATAGAACAGCTGAAGTGGATGGTGTCCTGGATATGCGGGGCAAACGCCAAAGAACCACGCTGATTGTTGAGCTGACCGGCAAGGATGCCAAGGGCAAGCTGAATTTCACGGTAACAGGCGGTTTCTACCGTGGGCATTTTGGTATGAGCATCGGAGAGCCCGTCTATAGCGACAGGGTCAGCCTGAACATCTCCGGCATCGGCGCTCCCCGCTGACACGGCCGCTTTCCAGCGGAAGGTGAAGGATCTAAAACAATGGCCGGCATGGGTAACGATGGGACATCTGCATGACCGGCGACACCTTGCCAGAACTATCCGATACGGTTCAACGCATATCGGACATCTATGCCGAGAGATTCCAGATCAATCGGGACCCGGCCTGGTATCTCGCCAAGCTGACCGAAGAACTCGGAGAACTCGTCGCCGCCGACTTAAAATGCAACGGCCAGGCACGGAGCAACGGAAAGTCCGAGGAAGATATCCGCCAGGATCGGGAGCAGGAAGCAGCCGATCTTTTTGCCCACCTCCTTCTCTTTTGCAGAAACCGCAACATTGATCTTGCCTCTGCTTTAAAAAACAAATGGTACAAACACCTGGACTAAAGGTCAGGTATTTTCAGGCGTATGCCGGTCCCCCTCCCTAAATCAAAACACCCATTTCCAAAGCAGTGGCAGTAAGATCGCCGTTGCCAGGGCATTGAGCCCCATCGCAAGACCGGCGAAGGCACCAGCCACCTCGCTGACCTGAAACGCTCGCGCGGTGCCGATGCCATGCGAGGCAGTGCCGATCGCCAGTCCACGGGCAGCCATGTCCTTCACGCCCAGCAGGTTCAGTAAGAGCGGGCCCAGCGCAGCCCCGATGATCCCCGTAAGGATGACAAGGACAGCTGTCAGCGACGGCAGCCCCCCGAGCTGTTCCGCAATCCCCATGGCAACCGGGGCCGTTACTGACTTCGGCGCCAGAGACACAAGAATGTCACGGTTACCACCGAGCAACCAGGCAATACCAACCGCGCTGGAGGCCGCCGTGATCGAGCCGGTCAGAAGACTGACCAGGATCGCAAAGGCAGATTTGCGGACCCGCTCGATCTGCCGGTAAAGCGGCAGCGCAAGTGCAACGGTAGCTGGTCCGAGCATGAAATGAACGAACTGCGCGCCCTCGAAATAAGTCGCATAGTCCGTACCGGTCACCAGCAGGATTGCCACCAGCATGACAACGGCGATCAGAACCGGGTTGAGCAGCGGGTTTCGCCCACCGCGCTGATAGACCCAGTTTCCGAACTGATAGGCTGCCAGTGTCAGGGTCAGCGCAAGAAGCGGGCTGGCTGACAGATACACCCAGACATCGCGCAACCCGTCACCCATCGTTTGTCTCTTTGGATGTCACACGGGTCATGAAACGCATGGCGAGAGCCGTAACAGCGATGGTTGCAAGCGTGCTGCCGATCAAGGCAAACGTGATGGCTACAGCCTGATCCCCAATCAGCGAAATATGCACCATCACCCCGACACCTGCCGGAACAAACAGCAGCGACAGATTGGCAAGAAAAGCATCGCCAACCTTTGCCAGATCATCCGGGATACCGCCGCGAACCATCAAAATCACAAACAGCAGAACCATCCCTATGACCGGACCGGGTACTGGAAGATCCAATGCCACCTTCGCGAGTTCGCCGCCAAGCTGGCAGGCAAATATCAACGTCAAATAAAAAATCATAGGTCCCGCACCTCCTCGCCCAGGAGGCAGAGAATGAAGTCTCAATATCGGGAAGGCAAGGACCGGCCATCTCACCCAAAAGAGAAAGACCCGCTTTCGCATGACTTGGGGCGGTCAGTGCAAAAGCGGGTCTATAAACCGGGAAGTCCCGGTTATCCATTTGTTCTGAAGCCAGATTACTCCGCCGGATGACCATGCAAGCTGTGACGGTCGGCCTTTGAACCGGTCTCCATTGGAACGTCACACCTCGCAGCTTCCTGGTCAGTCGGAGACAGTTTCTCCAAAACCGCCATCAACGCAATGAGACCAGCTGCCGCAATCAAGGCCAAAACCCAAAACGGCAATGGAATGAGATCCGCGAAGGTTATTTTCCCGGCGCTGCCAAAATCCAGCACTGAGGTAAACCAGTCTATGTTGTAGCCATAAACCACCGCAGCTGCGATCCCGCCAACGACAATCGCCCACGCGTCCTTGTAGCCGGCGCCGATTTGGGCCAGTGCAGTGCCCGGGCACGCACCGGCAATTGCAATGCCGACCCCAAGAATGAAACCACCGACAACAACCGGTCCCCAGGCCGCCGCCTTGGGATGCAAGGGAACGTCAAAGACCCCATTGAGAATAGCCAGAACGACGAGGCCGGTTGCCGTCGCGGACAGGAACATCTTGAGCATGATGAAGTTGCGGAACTGGAATTGCCCGACAAGAACACCTGGTTCCATGACACGGCTTTTTTCAAGCGCCACACCAAAAACCACGCCCATGACAAGACCGAGTACGATCATAAGAAACAAAGACATGACGTAACCTCCTCAGACCTTCTTGTATGCCAGAGACATCAGGATTCCGCCTGCGAACATGGTGATCACGGCCACGGTGGAGCCAACAGCAAGCTGAGCCATTCCGGAGATCCCGTGGCCGGAGGTGCAGCCTCCCGCGATCCTGGCTCCAAGCAGCAGGACGAAACCGCCGATGAACCCAATGACCAGGCGCGATGCCAAGGACCGGGTTCCCGCCAGATGGGTCCAACTCGGTGCAAAAGCAGCTCTCCTTGTCCCGGAGGCCTTCGCCGAGAGAAAGGCACCAATCGCGATGCCGATGACCAGGGCCGACTGCCAGAAGTATTTGTCGGCGGTCATGTGTTTGGCGAAATAGTCGATCTGCGCCGCCGCGGGATCAAAGATCTGGGCAATAAACGCCCCGGCTGTGACAAAAGACGACGACGCCCCAAGGGCGGTGTTTACCAGCAGAAAGGCAGGGATTTGAAGCAAGCCAATCACGATTCCGGCCGCATAGGGCGACCATGATTTTTTTGTCAGAACGTCCATTTTGCCCTCCATGAGCGTTTCCTACGGACACCCTCCAATATACTTTCATATTATTGAATATAATATCAGGAGAAACACTGATAGAGGCAAGGAGGGGAAATTAAATCACTGAATAAATTGCGTTATTCCAGTTTCACGCGCACCTACTGACTGCTTACCATCACACCGGAACACGCCGCAAAACGGGAAGCGGCTGGATATCGGCACCGAAGACCTCCGGGCAGCCAGGGAAAATCGGCCGGTCTTGGATCTGTCCGGGCTTCAGTCGACAGCAATCACAGGTGTGCGAACACCAACCCGCTGGAACAGGTCCTGAATGTCCCGATTAGACATGCGGATGCAGCCGTAAGAGACCGCCCGCCCGATGGACCCAGGCCGGTTGGTACCGTGAATGGCGTAGTTGCCGTTGGAAAGCGTCATCGCCGCGACCCCCATAGGATTGTTTGGCGCTCCGCCCTTGATCAACGTCGGTAAATTGGGGTGGTCCCGGCGGACTTCGGCTGACGGTGACCAATCTGGCCGTATGTATTTGGCGGTGATATGCGCCCGTCCGGTCCAGGACTTCCGGCGCTTGCCGACGGCGACCTTGTAACGGATTGCCTGCCCCCGCCCCAAAACCAGATAAAGGCGCCGCTCGCTGTTCTTGATCACAATCGTTCCCGGCCGGGCCTGATAGTCCGCAAAGGACACGAGTTCCGCGGCATTAGCCCCATCGGGAGCTGCACCAGCAACACAAAGGCTGAAGATCAACCCGAACAGTCTATAGTTTACAAAGCGGCGCATTCTACATTGCTTTCCATTGCGTTCAGCAAAGCAGAGTAGTCCAAACCGCTGGACTGCCGGGCCGTAAATTCTGACAACCTGCCGGTAAGGTTAAACCTTAATAATTCCCCGAAGCATGGCCGATGTTCAAACCGGGCGGAGGAGCCTTTAAGCAGGGTCGTAAACGCCGTCGTGCCACTCGTACCAGATATAGGCAGGCAAGGTTGCATCACCATTCTCATCGAAGGAGAACTTGCCCACTACCGTCGAGAAGTCATCTTTGTCGAGCTCACGGACAAGGGCCTTGTAGTCCGTTGATCCGGCTCTCTCGGCAGCTTGGGCAAAAGTCTGAATAGCTGCATAAGTGTAGAACGCGTACCCATCCGCAGGCTGCCCCGCTGCCTCCAGCGCCTCAACGACTGGCCGTGCCGAATCGTTCGCCCGGGGATCCGGTTCAAGGGTCATCAACGCACCATCTCCAGCAGAACCAGCGATGGACCAGAACTCGTCGATAACCAATGCATCGCCCGAGACCAGAAGTGTATCCATCCCGCGTTCGGCCATCTCCCGTTTGATGAGAGCAGCTTCGGTATGATAGCCACCGACATAAAGCACATCGACGCCATCGGCCTTCAGCCTGGACACAAGCAGAGCATAGTCTTTATGGCCGGCATCATAAGCGTCATACAGCACAGCCGTTTTACCGGCATCGTTCATGGCCGTGCGGGCCGCATCGGCCAAACCTTTGCCATAGGCACTCTTGTCATGAACGATGGCGACGTTTTTGCCGGCGAAATTCTCCGCCAGAAAACGCCCCGCAATCTTCCCCTGCGCATCGATCCGGCCATGCAGGCGGTAAATACCCGGGCCCGGTCTTTCCTCGGTGAAAGCCGGATCCGCCGTAGCAGGAGACATTTGAATGATATTCTGCCGGGCATAGACCTGGCTGGCAGCAATGGATGCCTCAGAACAAAGATGTCCCGCCATGAAAACGATGCCACGGCCTACCATCTGATTGGCAAGCGCCTCCGCCTTGCCCGCATCGCAAACATCATCAACGACTGTCAGCACCAGCTTTTCCCCGTTGACGCCTCCGGCTGCATTTATATCCGCGACAGCCTGCTCCGCTCCGGCCTTCATCTGCGCGCCGAACGGCGCGAACTGACCGGTCATCGGGCCTGCCGTCGCAATCAATATGTCGGCATCCGCTGCACCGGAATGAAGCGCACAGGCAAAAGCGACGGCAGCAGCCACGAGATAGGTATTCATTTTGAGTTCCCCACGGGATCGTTGTTCGAACGGCATATCTCGCTTCAGACAGGGACTGTGATGAGTGGCCCCACATCACACCTTGGCTCTTTGGCGGTTCAGCACCTGACACCTGCATTAAGTGTTAGCAAGCCAGAAGCCGACAAACAAATCCCCTGACAGGCCGGGCGAAAATAATTCCGCAGGCATATGTGCTCCATGCCATGCGAAATTGGATGACACCGGCAATACGGATTGCGACGGCCAAAACAGTCATTTATGCCAATGGTTCCTTAAGAGGGATCCGCTAGCCTGATAACGCCGTCGCCCTGCCGTATGTTTATCCCTATATGACGGATTGGATAAACAGGGCACCAGGCGGGGCGGCACGATAACTGCCGCGCAGACAGACGAGGACCGTTTTTTGAACAGAAAGCTAGCCGCACCATCGGTCGCACCAGCGAACAGCCTGCCACTTGACCAGACGGTCTTTCGAGAGGCAATGAGCAGAATCGCGACCGCTGTGCATGTGTTGACTACAGACGGGCCAGCAGGCCGGCTGGGTGCAACCGTATCCGCTTTCTGTTCCGTATCCGACGAGCCTGCAAGTGTTCTGGTCTGTGTTAACCGGTCCAGCCGGGTCCATGACGCCATTGTCCAAAATCGGGTTTTCTGCATCAACACACTTGATGAAGGACATGAAAACATTTCCGACGCCTTTGCCGGCCGCGGCAATCTGGAAATGGACGAACGTTTCGCCGGAACCAAATGGACTCCATTGGCCACAGGCTGCCCAAGCCTCGACGAAGCCTTGCTGAGTGTCGACTGCGAGGTTCATACGATCACTGAAATGGGAACTCATTCGGTGATCATCGGCACAGTGGCCGATATCCGGATGAACGAACCCGGTAATTCCCTGCTTTACGTCCGACGCGGCTATCAAAGCCTCCGCAAATAGCTCGACCCTGCCCTGTAAACCGGTCTAGGCTACTGTCATCGCTGCAGCACAGTGCAAAGCAGTGCCAGAGTGAATGGTCAGACATGCCTGGTCCCCGCAATCTCATTACAGATGTTCCCGGCCTGAAGGTTGGTCACGCATCAGACCCGGCCCTCAAGTCCGGTGCGACGGTCCTGTTTCCCGACGAACCGGCGGTCACATCTGTCGCCATTCACGGCGGCGCTCCCGGAACCCGCGAAATTGCCCTTCTGGAACCCGAGCAGACGGTCTCGGCTGTCGACGCGATTGTTCTGGCCGGGGGATCCGCTTTCGGCCTGGATGCCGGGGCCGGCGTTCAGGGTCGACTGGCGGAACTTGGATACGGCTATGCCGTCGGACCCGTTCGGGTTCCCATCGTTCCAACCGCGATCCTGTTCGATCTTCTGAACGGAGGCGACAAGGGCTGGGGATCTTCCGCCCCCTACCGCGACCTTGGGCGGGCGGCACTCGACGACGCCGGTCTTGACTTCCGGCTTGGCACCGTCGGCGCAGGCACAGGAGCAACCACTGCCAATTTGAAGGGAGGCCTTGGCTCGGCATCCATCGTTCTGGAGAATGGTGTCACGGTCGGCGCCCTCGTGGCCGTCAACGCTCTCGGCAGAGCAACAATAGGCGACACCGGCCACTTCTGGGCAGCCCCCTTCGAACAGGGGCTCGAATTCGGAGGTTTCGGCTTGCCCCATCCGCTGCCCGGTGACGCTGTCGACGTCAAAA
Organism: Roseibium sp.; assembly: GCA_050294735.1. GTDB lineage: Bacteria > Pseudomonadota > Alphaproteobacteria > Rhizobiales > Stappiaceae > Roseibium. The sequence continues at coordinate 7,372 of JBNKOQ010000025.1, forward strand.
CAAAACTCGATGCTCTCAAGGCAGGAGCCAACACGACCATTGCAGCGGTTGCGACAGACGCAATCCTGACCAAATCGGAAGCCAAGCGGCTGGCTGTCATGGCCCACGATGGCTTGGCACGTGCCTTGTGGCCGGCCCATACACCGTTGGACGGAGATCTTGTCTTCGCCCTGTCGACCGGCCAGAGACCAATGGACAGGGCCCTGGAAGACCTGGTTCAAATTGGCGCTGCCGCGGCCTCCTGCCTGTCCCGGGCCATTGCCCGTGGCATCTATCATGCTCGGGCCGCTGACGGCGACCCGGTTCCAACCTGGCAAGACCGCTTTGGCTCGTAGCCAGGAAGGGAGCAAAGCCTCTCATATGCCGCCGATAGTCTGACGAACTTATTCAGCCGCTTCCAGGTAGTCCTTTTCACCGCTTTGGCCATCATCGCCGCCACCCGAGCCTCGGGTCAGCTGGTCCAGAAGTTGTGACCGTTTCGCCATCGCCTTTTCAAGGTTTGCTTCCTTCAACGGGCCAAAGCCCCTGATTGCATCGGGAATACGGGCCAGTTCGACCAACAGACCGTAACTGCCGCCATCGATCCGTTGGATAATCCGCTCGACATCGGCCCGGTAACTGACCACCAGAGCCTGCTCTGCTTTGCGCTCCGCTGTCCGGCCGAAAGGATCGTACCATTTGCCGCGCATGCCTTTCAGGCCGGCAAGAATCTTGAAAGCCGAAAAAATCCAGGGTCCGAAGGCTATCTTTTCCAGCCGGCCGGTCTTGGCATCCATATGATGGGCCAGGAATGGCGGCGCCAGATGAACCTTGAGTTTCTTGGGATTTGCAAAACGTGCCTTCAGCTTCGCCTTGAACGCCGGGTCGGAATAAAGCCGCGCAACCTCATATTCGTCCTTGTAGGCCATAACCTTGTAGAGGAGTTGTGCCACGGTCTCCGTCAACCGCAATGTCCCGGGGCCATGCTCCTCGTCAGCAACTTTAACCCGCGAGACCAGGTCCTTGTAGCTCTTGGCATAATCGGCGTTCTGATAAGCCTCCAGCTCGCGTGAAAAGTCGTCGATCTGCTGATCAAGAGGTTTCTTCTCACTCGACGGTTCTTTTGGCAGGTGAGACAGGATGGCATGTGCATCGGCGGCAAGAATCCGGCCAGCGCGAAATGCCTGAATATTGGCGTTGACCGCGGTCCCGTTCAGCGTGATAGCCTTCTCGATGGCCTCCCCCGAAACCGGCAAGGCTCCGGACTGATAGGCCATGCCGACCAGGATCATGTTCGCGAAGATCGCATCGCCAAGCAGCTTTTCCGCAATTCCCGCAGCATCCATCGGCAGATAGGCCTTTGAGCCCTCTTGCAGAGCCTGGTTCATGCGTTGCTCGTCGAAGGACAGGGTCTGCCGCATGACGAACTCAGCTGTGGGAGCCACGCGCGTGTTGGCAAAGGTTCTCGTCGTCTCACGGCTGGCCATGCTCAACTGGTCTGCATTGGTCGCGACGATCATGTCGCTTGCCAGCAGAACATCCAGGCTCGCAGTTGGAACCCGCGGCCCCTCAATGGACCTGTCCGCTGCGGCAAAACGCAAGTGAGAGGTCACAGGCCCCCCCTTCTGGGCAAGACCGGTCATGTCCAGCGTCGAGGCATGATTGCCGTCGATATGTGCAGCCATGGCCAGAACAGCACTGAGTGTCGTTACCCCCATGCCGCCGATACCTGCGATCAGCATGTTCCGTGTACGCTCAAGTCCCGGCAGCTCCGGATCAGCGATATGCTCGAGCAAAGCGTCAATATCGATCTCGGCCTTGTCGGCCTTGCGCAGGGCAGCCCCTTCGATTTCAACAAAAGACGGGCAGAATCCCTTCACACAGGAGAAATCCTTGTTGCAGCTGGATTGATTGATCTGGCGTTTTTCACCAAAGGGCGTCGCCAGAGGTTCCACAGAAAGACAATTCGACTGGACAGAGCAGTCACCACAGCCTTCGCAAACCCGGTCATTGATGAAAAGACGCTTGTCAGGATCTTCCATCAGACCCCGCTTGCGGCGCCTTCGCTTCTCGGTGGCACAAGTCTGGTCATACACAATCACCGACACACCGGGATACTGCTGCAGCTCCTTCTGGATGGTCATCAACTCATCACGATGGCTGATGCGGACATCCGCGGCCATATCGCTCCAGCCACCATATATTTCCGGCGTCTCGCTCAAGACCTCGATCCTGTTGACGCCCTCGGCCTCCAGCTGACGGGTGATCTGCGGCATGGTCAACTGGCCGTCCACCGGCTGACCACCGGTCATAGCCACGGCATCGTTGAACAGGATCTTATAGGTGATCGGAACATTCGCGGCGACCGCCTGACGGATTGCAAGGCTGCCCGAGTGGAAATAGGTGCCATCGCCCAGGTTCGCAAAAACGTGCTTGTCCTTGGAGAAGGGCTGTTGTCCGACCCACAGGATCCCCTCCCCGCCCATCTGAATCTGGCCGTCCGTACTGCGTCCGGCAAGTTCGGTCATGGCATGACAGCCGATGCCTGGCATGGAACGGGCACCTTCCGGCACCAAGGTCGACGTCGAATGCGGGCAACCGGAACAGAAATAGGGAATACGCGCGGCTCTTTCCGCATGCCCCTGTGCCCACATGACCTGCTTGTTCATCCGCTCGGCAACCCGGCGCATGTCCTCAGTCACGGCTTCCTCCGGAAGCCATCCAAGCAGCCCCTGAACGAGCTCGGCAATAGACAGTTCCAGAACATCAGAGAGGAACGGAGCTCCATTTGGCCGCTTCTTGCCCCAAACTTCAGGGCGGCTTGTTGCAGCTACATGATAAAAGGCTTCCTTGATCTGAGGCTCAAGAAATGCCCGCTTGTGCTCGACAACCAAAAGCCTTTCCGCGCCTCTTGCGAATTCAACAATGCCTTCGGCATCCAGAGGCCAGGTCAAGCCAACCTTATAAACCGCAAGGCCGAGCTGTTTGGCCCGCAAGGCGTCTATGCCCAGAAGATCGAGAGCCTGCATCAGATCGCGATAAGCCTTACCCGTGGCAACCAGAGCCAGACGCACCCGCCGGTTAGAGCCGAAAGCGACCCGGTCAATACCGTTCGCCCGGACGTAGGCCTGAGCAGCTGGAAGGCGCAAGTCGCGCAGCAAACGTTCTGTTTCAAGCCGGTTTCCAAGCAGAAGATCCCGGTTCAGCGAAAATTCCTTGCGCGGATCACCCATCGGCGGGCGAATGAACTGAAGCCGTTTATCGTCGACATTGATTGTGGCCGAGGCGTCCATGGTGTCGGCAACGCAGATCAGTGCGCTCCATAATCCTGCGAACCGCGACATTTCCAACCCATGCAGTCCGAAATCCAGCACATCCTGAATGTCGGATGGATTGAGCACCGGTATTTCGGCATGCTGGAAGAAAAACTCGCTTTGCCCAGGCAATACCGATGACTTTGCCAGATGATCATCGCCGGCCAGTGCCAAAACACCGCCATGGCGATCCGTACCAGATGCATTCGCCTGCTTCAGCGCATCCCCAGCCCGATCAACACCCGGAGCCTTGCCGTACCAAACCCCGAACACGCCATCGTAATCGCTGCCTTCCCCGTGACCACGCAATTTCTGGGAGCCCCAAACCGCGGTTGCGCCAAGTTCCTCGTTCACACCAGGTTGGAAATGAATATCGTTTTTGTCGAGAAAACGTTTCGTGCGGGTCAGTTCGGTGTCATAGCCGCCGAGAGGAGACCCGCGGTATCCTGAAATAAACCCGCCTGTTTTCAGACCCGCCTCACGGTCCAGGCGCGCCCGGTCGAGAGTAAGCCGAACCAGAGCCTGAATGCCGGTCAGATAGACCCGCCCCCTCGTCGCCACATATTTATCGTCTAATGTGACATTGGGCACATGGACATTCATTCGTTTTCTCCTCTCCGGGCGCAAGGGAAACAGCGGCGCGCCCTCCTCACAGTACTCAGATCAATATCATCCTTTTCCGCAGCAATTTCTGTGCTATCGTCCTCCCAGACAGCTTAAATAATGCAATTTCATTCCCCGACAGGCCGATGACCGAAAAATATCCCCTGGACCCTTCCGACATCCGTGTCCTCCGCGTTCTTCAGCGGGACGCATCGCTTTCCATTGCCGAGATCGCCAAAGAGGCGGGAATGAGCCAAACTCCCTGTTGGCGTAGAATCAAGAAGTTAAAGGAACAAGGCATCATCAGGCAAATCACTGCCATCGTAGACCGGGAATCGGTCGGTCTGGGTTTTGTCGCCTATTCCTTTGTTAAACTGACGGTTCCCAGCCGGGAAAACATGGAAACCTTCGACAAGCTGATCCATCACTGGCCTGAAGTCGTGACCTGCGAGAGGATAACCGGCGCGGTCGACTATCTGATCAAGGTCGTAACGGATGATATCAAAGCCTATGACGATTTCCTACGCCTCAAGTTGCTCGACAACACGCTGGTTTCAGACGTTCAGTCCCGGATCGTGGTGAATACGGTCAAGGACACCGTTGCCTTGCCGCTGAGAGAAAGGTGATCTTCGGCCCGGGAACCGGAGTGTAGATTTCAGACCGTAGCAAGCCGAAAAAACGTCTTGATGACAATAACAGCGGCGACTGGGTCACGACCTCATGACTGTCCCCCGGCTACCGAAACTAAAAACACGCTCAATGAGAACGGCGGGCCGGTCAGGCGAGATAGCGCAGGGGCGAGTATGGAGCCATATCAATCCCTGGATCGGCACCCGTCACCATATCCGCCAGCAACCGGCCGCTTAACGGCCCCAGGGCAAATCCTGAGGATCCATGGCCAAAGTTGTACCAGAGTCCGGGCTTCCCAAGGGATGCGCCGATCACCGGCAGCAAATCCGGCAAATAGGGGCGGCACCCCATCCATGGCTCACCAGGAAGCGCGTTGCCGAGTGGAAAGATATCCTGCGCGCGTTTGCTGGCACGCGCCAGCTGGATCGGATTGGCCGGTGCATCCCGGTCTGCGATCTCAATGCCTGTCGTCAGGCGAATGCCCGCTTCCATCGGGGTGAGTACATAGCCGTGATCCATATCCACCACCGGACGTGACAGGGAAGCCCCCGACCTCGGACGGAAATGTTGATGATATCCGCGTGTGACGGCAAACGGAAACTGCTCACCGCGCTGCTGCGCGAATTGGGCTGACCAAGGGCCCAGCGCAACCACGGCATGACGCGCGCCAATCTGTTTGCGCGCCGTCGTGATCCGCCATCCCGGACGCCGCTGCTCAAGCGCGAAAGCATCGCCGCTCAGATAGATGCCACCGTCCTGGATGAAGGTCCGCCAGAGCGCCTCGACCACACCGGCAGGATTCGAAACGGATTCGCTTTCCGGCCAAAAGACGCCATGCAGCGCTTCCGCCTTCAACCCCCGCTCAATGGAGTTCAGATCGGCACCGGCCAACTCGCGGTAATCGACCCCGAACACACGCGCATAGTGGCGTTCACGCTCATCTGTCCGGAAACTCGCTTCAGAGCGGTAAAGATGCAAACAGCCGCTTTTTCTGTAGAAGCGCTCTGCGTTGGACGACATGGACAGCTTGCGATGTTCGGCGATGGCCAATGCGCGAAGAGATGCCATGGCACGGGCATAGTCCTGAAGCTCCTTTTGCCCGCTATGTTTGACGTAGTGACGGATCCACGGAATCAACCTCAGGAGAGCTCCAAAATCGCAAAGCACGGAGGTTGATTGCTTCAAGGCAATATCGAGCAGTTCCGCAGGACGGCCCGGAAGGGCCGCCGGGCAGAATCCGTTTCGGGCAATCACGCCAGCATTGCCGAAGGATGTTTCCTCACCTGGATGCCGGCGGTCGATCAAGACAACCGACAAACCACGCTTGCGAAGGTGAATCGCAGTCGATACGCCAACAATTCCGGCGCCGAGCACTATGACGTCGACCTGGTTCAATTCCACCTCTTGGACACGACTGGTGCTTGCTCTTACCCTACAACGGCTTAAAACAACAATCAGCTAAAGTCTTTTTTCGCCTGCCGTCAGGTTCTTGCGAAAAGCATTTCCGGAGCAAATTCAAGATGATGTCATCCATGCTCTCAGCGTTGGGCTGGATTGGCAAGCGCGGCACCTTTGCCCTGACGGCCAGTATTCTGATCGGCATGACACTGCCGTTCCTGTCAGCCTATGCCAGACCGTTCCTGAGCGAGGCTGTCTTCGTATTGCTGGTCCTGGCATTCCTGCGCGTGGATCCGTCCGCGGCCCGCAGGCGGCTGAAACGCCCTGCCATCATTTGCCTTGCAAGCATCTGGATAATGGCCGTCATTCCCGTAGCAGCGTGCCTCCTCCTGGGCCTTGCCCCTCAGGTCAAACTCTCCCCGGATGTCATCCTCATCTTTTTCATTGTCGCGGCCGCACCACCTGTCATGTCGTCTCCCGCGTTTATCTACCTCATGGGATTGGACGGCGCGCTCAGTTTGACCGTGCTCATCGCCGCGACAGCCTTGACGCCCTTAACGGCCCCATTAGCCGCGGAAGTCATGTTCGGCGGTGTGCTGGATTTCGACGGCCTCGCACTGGCCTTCAGGCTTGCTGGGCTGCTAGGTGGCTCCCTCGCCGTCGCAGGCCTCATTCGTGCAATGGCCGGCCCAGGCCGGATTGTTGCCGCCAAATCGCAGGTCGACGGGCTGAACGTCCTTGTCCTTCTGTTTTTTGCCGTCGCGGCGATGGATGGAGTTGCCGCCAGTTTCGCGGCTTATCCGTGGTTTACCCTCGGCATCGCCGGCCTGACCTTCATCGTTGCATTTCTGCAGATAGGTTTGACGCTGCTCGTCTTTGCCCCGGCGTCTCGCGCCGATGCCTTTGCCATCGCCCACTCGACCGGCAACCGGAACATGGGGCTGATGGTGGCCGCCCTGGGCGGTACTGTGCCCGAGCTCACATGGCTGTGGTTCGCCCTTGGGCAGCTGCCGATCTACATGCTGCCTATGATTTTGAAGCCACTGGCACGCCATTTCGTTATCGGCAAAGGGAATGACTGACAAGGCTGACAAATTCGGCTTTACTGGAAATCACATCATCCCGGTCAAGGACCTGCAGGCATGTTTTTCATTTCATCGCACCGCGCCCTCCGGATCTGCTCGGCGATCCTGATCTCAACGGCCAGCCTCCTTCAGATCCAGACAGGCGCCCGTGCTGGCGATTATGCCAATGTCGAGGTTCTGGGCTTTTCCGCCGACGGGCACCAATTCGCCTTCGAGCAATACGGTATCCAGGATGGATCAGGCTTCCCCTATTCGGAAATTTTCATCGTCGATGTTGTGGCAGACAGCTGGATCAAGCCATCACCGTTCCGGTTTACCGATACTGATGCCTCCGATTTATCTGACCCGGCGACGGTGATCGCAGATACCCGTCACATGACCCGGCAGGCCGCCAGTGACGCCGGGCTGTTGCAAGCTCCCCTGTACCAGGGCTTCACCGCAGGCCACAATCCGGTGACGGAACTGTCTGCCGACAGCCACCTCATGACTGTCACACCCCGTCTCATTGTCCCACTCATTGATGACCCGGTAGAACTGGCACTTGAAGAAATATCCCTGCCATCAGCCACCTGCGCGAGCTACGGAGCGGACACACAAGGTTTCAGCCTGACACTGACCTACCGGGGCAACACGCGTATTCTGAACCAGGATACCAGCCTGCCGAAAAGCCGCGGCTGTCCCCTGCGCTACCGGATCGATCGCATCGTCACGTTTTATCCCAACGGTCAGCCGCCGGTTTTTGCCGTGCTTGTGCTGATGGAAACACATGGCTTTGAAGGTCCGGATGGCCGCTATCTGGCAATAACAGGGCAGTTATGATCTCTAAACCGATTGAAGACTGACAGCAGGCTTGCCCCTTCGCTGGCCCCGTGCTAGCGCCCGGCCAAACATTTTTTACGGAGCCCGTCATGTCCCGCGACATTCTCATTGCCCCCTCTATTCTCGCCTCGGATTTTTCCAAACTCGGCGAGGAAGTCAGGGATGTGGTGGAGGCCGGGGCCGACTGGATTCATCTCGATGTCATGGATGGGCACTTCGTTCCAAACATCACCTTCGGCCCGGATGTTATCGCTAAATTACGCCCGCATACGGACAAGGTTTTCGATACCCATCTGATGATTGAGCCTTGCGATCCTTATCTGGAGGCTTTCGCCAAAGCGGGCTCCGATATCATCACAGTCCATGCCGAGGCGACGAAGCACCTGGACCGCTCGCTTCAGGCGATCCGCGCATTGGGCAAGAAGGCTGGGGTTTCCCTGAATCCGCACACGCCGGAAAGCGTCCTGGAATACGTTCTCGACCGGCTCGACCTGATCCTGGTCATGACCGTCAACCCAGGTTTCGGCGGCCAAAAGTTCATTCATGCCATGGTGGAGAAGACCGCCCGTATCAAAGAAATGATCGGTGACCGGCCAATTGATATCGAAATTGACGGCGGCGTCACTCCGGAAACAGCACCGCTCGTTGCCGCCGCCGGAGCAAATGTGCTGGTTGCCGGTTCCGCCGTCTTCAAGGGCGGTTCCGTTGAGACTTACGCCGCGAACATCTCGGCCATCCGAAAAGCCGCGGAAGACGCCTGATCGCGAAAGATCTGCAACGCTGTATCGCAATGGCCAAGACCGGCGACAGCCGCCCAATGCCTGCATCGGTAATCCGCCGCCTTCCCCAAACGCCAAAGCTTTTTCAATCTTTTTCTTTTAAAGGGAAGGGTATGACCTTCTCGCGCACCCACAGAACAAGAGTCCGGCAACCCGCCATGTCCGGTGGCGCAAGCAAGCAATCTGCGGCCGTGATGGAAACCCGCAAGAGTTCCGTGAAGAAGAACCCGGCAGGAACAGTTCTCGGCTTCGCGCTGATCTGGAGCCTGCTGATCGGCGGTCTGACCTCTCTTGAACTGTTTCTCAGGGAGCAGCCATTGAGCGAGCGCACGCTGGCAGTCGTCCTGATCTTTTTCGCCGGGAGTTTGACCGGTGCCATCTTTGCCCGCGGTTTTGCCGGACTGGCAACCCGCTGGCACCAGCAGCTCAGCGCCCGCTTTGCCGCCATGTTCATAGGCCTGTCCTGCGGCACAGTCGGCATGACAGCCCTGATCCATTTCTTCCACTTCCGCTCCTATTACGCCCAATGGCATAGCCCGCCACTCACAAAGTACTGGTTTTTCGAGACCCTGATGACCGGCGCCAGCGCGGCCTACATCTTTACGGTGGAAGGCATGCAACTGCTGCTGCCATGGGGCCTGCCCCTGCTCTTCGCCGCCGCCTGGGACTACGCAAGGTCCGGACCGTTGTCCCAGCGATAAAACTGACGGCGGCTATCCGCTTTCCAGTCAGATATCTGGTCCTCCATTGAGAAATCCCTGCTTCTCTGCTAGACCGCGCGCAACATTTCCCGAACGTTAAGGACACGCGATGATCCCGCGCTATTCCCGCCAAGAAATGGTCGATATCTGGTCGCCCGAAACCAAGTTCCGCATCTGGTTCGAGATCGAGGCCCACGCCTGCGACGCCATGGCTGACCTCGGCGTGATCCCGCGCGAAAATGCCGAGGCGGTCTGGAAGGCCAAGGACGTTGAATTCGACGTTGCCCGCATCGACGAGATCGAAGCCGTCACAAAGCACGATGTTATCGCCTTCCTGACCCATCTTGCCGAACATGTGGGCAGTGATGAAGCCCGCTTCGTCCATCAGGGCATGACCTCATCGGACGTGCTCGACACCTGCCTGAACGTGCAATTGGTACGCGCAGCGGACAAAATCAGTGAGATCGTTCAGATGATTGACGACATTGCCTCACAAACTAATCTCCTGG
>JBNKOQ010000026.1:0-16962 GCA_050294735.1 Roseibium sp.
ATTTCACCAAACTTGACCACAGGCTGAAAACTGTCAGATGTTTTCATCATGACAGAGCCGACCTTCACCCTTGGCATAGAGGAGGAGTACCTTCTCGTCGATCTTGAGACACGGGATCTCGCCAGCAATCCGCCTCAACAGCTTTTCGCCGATTGCGAAACCGCTCTTGCAGGCCGTGTCAGCCCCGAGTTTCTCAAATGTCAGATAGAGGTCGGCCCGCCGGTCTGCTCAACGATGGCTGAAGCACGGGAAGAACTCGCCTTTTTGCGCCAGACCATCGCTGAAAAGGCGCGGCCCTACAATCTTGCGCCCATCGCCGCTTCCACCCACCCCTTCGCCGACTGGATGCACCAGCCCCACACGGACAAGGAGCGCTACAATGTCATCGCACAGGATATGCGGGCGGTTGCCGACCGGCTGCTGATCTGCGGCATGCATGTGCATGTCGGGGTGGAGGACGAAAACCTGCGGATAGACCTGTTCAACCAGTTGATCTATTTCCTGCCTCACCTCCTGGCTCTCAGCGGGTCGTCCCCTTTCTGGCAGGGCCGGAACACCGGCCTCAAATCCTATCGGATTGCCGTCTTCAACGAGTTGCCGCGCTCAGGTCTTCCGGAGCGGTTTGAAAGCAAGGATGCCTACCAGCAGACGATAGATGTGCTGGTGAAGGCCGGTGTCATCGAGGACGCGACGAAAGTCTGGTGGGACCTCAGGCCGTCCAACCGGTTTCCCACACTGGAAATGCGCATCACCGACGTCTGTCCAAGGCTAGACGATGCCATTTCCATCGCGGCCCTGTTCCGCTGCCTGTGCCGGATGTTGACCAGATTGCGCAAACAGAACCAGCGCTGGCGCGACTATTCACGCTTCCTGATCGCAGAAAACAGGTGGCAGGCGGAACGCGATGGCACCGCAGCACGCCTCATCGATCTCGGTAGCGGCGAACGCGTTGCCATGGCGGAACTGGTCGAGGAACTGATCGCGCTCGTTGCCGAAGATGCCACCGAACTGGACTGCGAAACGGAGATCGCTCACCTGCGGAGGATGGTGGCTGAAGGAACATCCGCAGACCGCCAGGTCGCCACCTTCGAACAGGCACTGAAGGCCGGCAAGAGCGAACAGCAAGCGCTATGCGCCGTCGTCGACCAGCTTGTCGACGAGACGGTTCGGAGCTGTGCACCGCCTTCTCAAGTGAAGGCGATATAAGAGACCTTCTGATCCGACAGGTGATCGTCGATCATCTCCGCCACCTCCGGCTTCAACTTGACGGCGCGCGGATAAAGCGGCGTTGAGCGGTCGGCAAGAATGGGCACGTGCCAGCCTCGGGTGGTCTCGATGAAATGCCGGATCCCCTCCTCGCCCCAGAAAGCGTGGAACCCCGACAGCACGCAGTCGGTATAGCTCTGCAAAATCGGATTTTCGGCACAGCCCCAGCCATAATGCTCCGGCTTGGACCGGTATAGGAACATCGTATCGCCCCCCGGCGCGCCCTCGGCATCGCAGCGGAAAGAAGCGCCTACACCGTCCACCCGGTCATACTTCCATTCGCGCCGGTTCAACTTCTCCAGCCCGTCCCTGGGCTCACGGGCGGCCACACCACGAATTGATACGCCGTCGTCCTGCGCCACGCTGAGCGAGCACACACCCCGGCCTTGCGGGTTGGCTCCCCGGATACGCCACTCGCGAACCCAACCCGAAAGCATACCGGGCGAGACGGCCGTGTCCGGACCAAGGGTGGAGATGTTGACGAGGGAGCCGTAGCCGAAATAGGTAATAGTCATGAAATTTATGTAGTTATCTCGTGCGCTCCCGTAAAGCCTCCCCTTCGAAGGAATGTTCCCGATGCCGGCTCGTCCAGCTCTCAACAAAGACGATATCATTGCGCTGCGCCAGGACACACCGGGCTGCGAAAACCGGATCCATTTCAACAATGCCGGAACCGGCCTTGCCCTTGCTCCGGCCCTGAAGGCAGTAAAACAGCACCTTGATCTTGAAGCCGAGATTGGTGGTTATGAGGCGCATGCGGCGAACCTGTCCGGGCATGAGGCTTTCTATCAAAACATCGCCGCGCTGCTGAACGCCGATACTTCAGAAATCGCTTTTATCGAGAATGCCACGCGCGCCTGGGACATGGCCTTTTATGGGATCGATTTCCGCCCGGGCGACCGCGTCATCACCGGCCGCGCTGAATATGTTTCCAACTTTGTGGCGCTGCTTCAGGTGAAGAAGAAGGCCGGTATCGAGATCGACCTGATCGATGACGACGAGCATGGCCAGATCGACTTGAAAGCCCTGGAAGCGGCTATCACGCCGAAAACCCGCCTCATCGCGCTGACCCATATTCCGACCTTCGGCGGCCTGATCAACCCGGCCGAAGAGGTTGGTGCTATAGCCGCCCGCCACAAGCTGCTCTACCTCCTGGACGCCTGCCAGTCTGCCGGACAGATCCCGTTGGACGTCAGGGCTATCGGTTGCCACATGCTCTCCGGCACGGGCCGCAAGTATCTGCGCGGACCGCGCGGTACCGGTTTTCTTTATGTCAGCGACGCGGTTCTGGACCAGTTGGAGCCCCCATTCGTCGACCTGGAAGCAACCATCTGGACCGGGCCGGACAGCTATGTCCTGCAGCCGGATGCAAGGCGGTTTGAAAACTGGGAACGGTATTTCGCCGGACAAATCGGCCTCGGCGTCGCAGCTGGATATGCACTGAACTTCGGCATATCGCGCCTATCGGAACGGCTGATTGATCTGGCGGCAGATCTGCGGAAAGAGCTTGCCGCCCGACCCGGGGTTAGCGTTCACGACAAAGGTCTGAGAAAAGGCGGAATTGTCACCTTTCTGGCCGACGGTGAGGATCCCTTAAAAACCAAGGCCCGGTTGAGTGACGCCGGGATCAATGTGTCCGTTTCCCGAGCAGCGTCTGCGCAAATCGATCTGCCCGCACGTGGCCTTTCCTCACTTGTGAGGGCCTCTCTTCACGCCTTCAACACGGAAGAAGAAATAGAAACGATGCTGAAGGTCCTTTGAAAACCTTAGCTTCTAATTTTAAGGCTTTATTTGCCATGCTTTCCCACCTGCTTTTAACGGTTTCTGCCTAAATTACCGAGTACCGGAACGCTGCGTGACATTTGGGGATCACGCTGCCGGTTCCGGAATGCGGGGAGAGTACGTGAACAAAGGCAGTGATAACTCCGAGACCCACCGGCCGCAGCCGGAGCAATTCACCGCCCGGCCACACGGGCGGATTGCGGTAAGGGTCTACTGGCTCGCCGCCCTTCTGATCGTCCTGGCCAGCTCGGCCCTTCTTCTCGTTGGGTATGTCGCAGCAAGTTTTGCCAACCAGCAAGCACGCGAATACGAAGTCGAGATATTTCAAAGCGCGCTCGATAGCCGGGAGCTTCTCACTGCGCGGGATCAGTTGAGCCTCGCGCAATGGGATCAGGCCGTTGAGCATATTGTCCAGGACTTCAACCCGGACTTCATCCGCCACGAGTTCATCGATTCCCACTGGTATGACTACGGCCTTGACCGCTCGTTCCTGATTGCCCCGGGGGATATCGTCCTCGCGTCAGCCCGCGAGGGCGAAGTCGACTTTCGCCGTCATGAGCTTGCGCAAGGCTCACCGCTGAAAGTCCTGGCAGACCGTGTCCGTGCCAAGTTTCTGACCGATCGCATCGAAACCGGTTCCGGATATCGCCGGAAGGCCATTTCGGCGGCGGAAGTCGCCAAGGTGACGGAACAGATTTATGCAAGGATCGACGGTGAACCGCTCTTGCTGAGTGCCATGGCCATCGTCCCCGACAGCGAAGAGATAGGGCTCGAAGACGGCGACCCCGTCGTCCTTATATCAGCGCGCAGGGTTGATGCCGGGTTTGTCGAGGATCTCAACGCCCCCTTGTCACTGGATGACATCAGCTTTCTCGAAGATGCTCGCCCGGGAAGCGACCGGGCCATACAGGCACTCACGGGCATAGATGGCGATATTCTTGGATACTTCCACTGGAAGGCCAAGTCGCCGGGTCAGGAAATCTGGTCGCTTGTCGTGCCAATCGTCCTGGTGCTGGCGTTTCTTCTGACACTTGCCGCCTTCACGGTAAGCGCGAAGATCGCGCGGTTGTCTGCCTCTCTTGAAAAGAGTGAGGCGGTCAACCGGCATTATGCAAGGCATGATTCCCTGACCGGCCTCATGAACCGGCTCGCGTTCTCCGAGCAGATGGAGAAAGCGTTGAAAGCACTGCCGGAACAGCGGTTTGCACTCGCGGCCTGCGATCTGGACCGGTTTAAAAAGATCAACGACACGCATGGGCATGCAGCTGGAGACATTGTCCTTCAGGTGATTGCCCAAAGACTTCAGAATGCTGTTGGCGATGACGGGATCGTTGGACGGGTTGGCGGAGACGAATTCGTAATTCTGCTCACCGGCTCCGTCGCCCGTGACCATCTCAACGCTCTCTCCGCCCGCATCATCGCAAGTCTTGGAAAACCGATCGAGGTCGAAGCCGGACTTCAATGTCAAGTTGGCATCAGCCTCGGCATTGCCGTAGCTCCGGAGTGCGGCAAAGGCGAAGTTGAGTTGGTGAATGCCGCCGACAAAGCGCTGTACACCGCCAAGTCCAATGGCCGCAATCAGGCGGTGCTGTCGCAACTCGAGTCCGGCGAAAAGCAGGACACCACAATTCATGCGGCCTGACCCGGACCGCCGGCTCTTTCTGAAAACTGCGGCTCTATGTTGCCTGGCGGCTCCCGATATTATCGGTTCAACCAGGAATGTGCAGGCCGGCCTTCCTCGCAGTATCGTCGTCATCGGTGCAGGCATGGCCGGTCTTGCCGCGGCGCGCCAGCTGCAGGACAGCGGACACAGGGTCACCGTTCTGGAGGCCCGCAGCAGGATTGGCGGCCGAATTGATACGGACAGGTCGACCGGGGCTGTTCTGGAACGCGGAGCGAACTGGATCCACGGCCTGACAGGCAATCCGCTTGTCCCGCTTGCCAAAGCGGCCAGGATGCCTCTGACAATCACAGACTACGATGACATGGACGTCTTCAATACCGACGGGCATCCAATTCCGGAGGCTGTCCTGGAAAGCACCGGGGAGATATGCTCCAATCTTCTGGAGAACATCGAATCCACGCTCGACAAGGAAGACGATCAGTCGCTTCTGGATGCTTTGCTGCGACGGAAACCTGATCTTCTGTCAGATCCTTTGCTCACCGCTCTTTGTGCCGGCGACATCGAGGCCGACAGTGGCGGCCGCCTCGAAGACCTGTCGGCCTATTACTACGACGAGGATGAGATTTTCCCGGGAATGGATGCAATCCCGGTCTCAGGCTACGACGCCTTGCCCGCATTCCTTGCCAGAGATCTGGACATCCGTTTCCGGCAAACCGTGCGACATATCCATCATGGCAAAACCAGTACGCGCGTCACCACTGATGATGACCTCTTTGAAGCCGATTACATCATATGCACCGTGCCGCTTGGCGTTCTAAAAGCCAACGTCATCGAATTTGACCCGCCCCTGCCCGGGGTTCAACGCCGCGCGATTGACCGCATCGGCTTTGGGACCATGGCCAAACTCGGGCTGGTTTTTGCGGAAGCCGAGTGGGATACGGAACCTGTCTTTTTTGGGTTTGCGGAAGCCACGCGCGGCCGCTGGCCCGTTGCCCTCAATTGCCTCCCCATTTACGGCCAGCCGGCGATGATGCTGATTGCGTCCGGCGCATACGCTGCAAAAGCAGATGGCCTGCCGGATGCTTCTGTCATTGCCGATGCCATGCAGATGCTTCGCAAGACTTTCGGATCAGGTCTTGCCGATCCGATCTCCTATATGAGATCCCGCTGGAGCAAGGACCCGCTGGCAGGCGGCGCTTATTCCTTTGCGCAATTGGGCAGCACCTCGGCCGACTTCCTGGCCCTTGCCACACCCTCCAGCCGCAATTTGCTGCTGGCCGGCGAGCATACCAGCCTTGCCTATCGCGGTACGGTGCATGGAGCATTGCTCAGTGGCCGCAGAGCAGCCCGGATTGTGACCGCCGCATAACAACGATCCGGCGTTCCAATTTGTTAAGCAAAGCGAATAATTTTCCTGAAGCACCCACCGCGTATTAACGCCTGTAAGACTATAAAAAATATAGGAAAAGCGAAAGAAATACCGGGACAATCATAAGTGGCAGAGCAGAAAGATCTCAGGTATTCTGAGCGCGGTGCAAAAGCACCAAAACAAACAATCTCACGGCTTGCATTCCTGCTTGCCGGGCTGCTGATTGCTGTCACCTCCATTTCCCTGCTTTTCGTCGGTTTTGTTGCCTCCCAGGCCTCCACGGAACAGGCCATCCGGAACGAAGAGAAGCTGTTTGAAACCACGCTGCAGAACCGGATAAAACACAACATCCACGAGCAGCTGTCCATCGCCCGCCTGGACGCCACGGTCGAAAACATCGTTTTGAACTTCAACTACGATTTTGTGCGCGAAAACATTGGCCGGCTCTGGCGCGACTTTCGGTACGACCGCAGCCTTGTGGTGTCAGGGGAAGGCCTCATACTGGCCGAGACCTTCGGCGACTACACCCACATCACCAGGCGGTCGCTGAGTGAAACGCCCGAATTCATGCCGGTTTTGGACGCGGCCAGAGAACTCTACAGAAAGAACAGGGTCCGCGTTCCCGGCGGTTTCAGTTATCGGTCCCTGCAGGGCCTGTCGACGGACGACTTTGCCGTTACTCACTTTGTGGAGATAGACGGCAAGCCTGCATTACTCACGGCCCTGCCGATTATTCCCGATAAAGAAACAGTTCACCTGCCGGCGGGAAACCCGACCATTCTGCTGTCGGCAAAATTTATCGAGCGGGCCTTCCTCACTGAGCTGAATTCGCAACTCGCCTACGATCAAATGACATTTTCCCGGTCCACCGATCTTGGTCCAGGAATGCCCGGGCTTTTGGTCAAGGACATCAAAGGGCAGCCCTTCGGGACATTTACTTGGGCCGGTAGCGGTTACGGCGATGCGATCTGGCAGACTGTTGTGCCCGTGATCTTTCTACTGTCCATCGCTCTTGGCGTCCTTGCCTTCGGGATTGCCTGGCAGATCGGCAAACTGACGAAATCCCTGCAAGCCAGCGAAAGCCAGAACCGCTACCTTGCCTTGCACGACACATTGTCCGGCCTTGCCAATCGCCTGCATTTTAACCGCACGCTCGCCTCTTCTGTCGCCAACCTGCGGGCAAGGCCATTTGCCATCGTCCATTGCGACCTGGACAAGTTCAAAACCGTAAACGACACCCACGGTCATGCTGCGGGAGATCTGGTAATCAAGACGGTCGCCGAGCGCATGAAAAAGGCAGTCGGGCGCGATGGGCTTTCTTACCGGGTGGGCGGCGATGAGTTCATCGTATTGACTTGGACCCTTCTCGACAGAAAGGGCCTGCGCGATCTTGCCGACAGGATGATTACCTCAGTCAGCGCCTCCATAAAACTCCCTGACGGAGCAGACGCCGATATCGGTCTAAGCGTTGGCATATCGATAGCACCGAAGGATGGCCGCGATGGCGAAACACTGGCCGCCGCAGCCGATGCCGCCCTTTATTACGCCAAGCAAAATGGCCGCGGCCACATGATTTTCGCCCGTGACCTGCCCGCGCTCAAGAAGGTAGGAGCCGGGGAGGATGTGGCCTTGATGCCCCGAATGCTCAAATCGAGCTCCGCCGCCTGACCCCTCACATATTTTTACGCGATTGACAGGTGCAATCCGCCCCTGCGTGCTGATAGGCTAAAACCGTTGGGTCAACTCCATTTCGGGAGAATTGCTTGGGCACCGTCAACATCCTGGTCGATATCGCCTACGTCTATCTTCTCGCGGGAGGCGTTTTCGCTTTCATCTTTCTCATGATCGGGCTCGACCGTATCGATCCTTCTGCGCGGGGCGCTTATTTTTTCCGCCCGCTTCTAATTCCGGGCCTCTGTCTTTTGTGGCCATTGGCACTTGTTCGTTGGGTTTTGCTGGAAAAATCAGCCCGGTCTGGCGGGGAACTCCCATGAGGCCTGCACACCGGCGGGCACACGCCCGCATCTGGACCATCCTTGGGATTGCCCTTCCAGGGCTTCTCCTTGCCCTGTTGATCCTTGGCCGCTTAACACCGCCCCCTGAAGAGCCCATGCGCCTTTCGCCACCCGAAAGCACAGGGGTATCAAAATGAGCGTTCACTACGTTCCCGTCATCTGGAACAGGAACAAATGGGTTTACGATGCGCTCCTGTTGATCGGTGTTGTCCTTTATATCTATCTCTATCTCCGAGTAGGGCCGTCCTTCTCTGAGGCCATGCGCCACACGGACGGCGCCATCTTGCGCATGCGGGCATTCGGAAGCCTGGCGTTCATTCTCCTGTCTATCATTTTGACCATAGGCCCGCTTTCGCGGCTGGATCCCCGCTTCCTGCCTGTGCTGTACAATCGAAGGCATTTCGGTGTCATCACCGCCGGAATCGCCTGCATCCACGCCTCTTACGTACTCGGCTGGTATTTTGCCTTCAGCCCAACAGCCCCCTATGAGGCGCTGTTGGGATCGAATACCAGTTTCATGCAGCTGCGCGGCTTCCCGTTCGAGATCTTCGGCATTGGCGCGCTGCTCATTCTTCTGTCGCTTGCCGTCACAAGTCACGACTTCTGGCTCAGCTTCCTCACCCCACCGGTCTGGAAGGCATTGCATATGACGGTCTACGCCGCCTATGCCATGATCGCATTGCACATCGGCCTGGGCGCTTTTCAAAGCGACCGCGGAATTGTGTTTCCGATTTTCGCTCTGATGATCGTGAGCCTCGTTAGCGGGCTGCACCTCATCGCGGGAAGGCGGGAGGCGAGAAACCAGCCCGGTGCGGCTTCGGATATCGGCCATCCGGAAGTGCCATCAGATTTACCGGCAAACTGGATTATCGCCGGAGCAATCGAAACCATCCCAGACAAGCGGGCCATTACCGTGGATCTGCCGGATGGCGACCGGGTGGCCATCTTCCGCTATGATGGCAAGCTCTCGGCGGTCACCAATACCTGCGCCCATCAGAATGGCCCCTTGGGCGAAGGTAAAATCCTCGGCGGTGCGATCACCTGCCCCTGGCATGGCTATCAGTACAGGCCGGAAGACGGCTGCGCCCCGGCGCCATTCACCGAGAAAATCGCGACCTATCGCCTGATGCAGCGAAAAGGCTACATCTATCTCGACCCTCAGCCTCTGCCGCCCGGAACCCGGGTTGAGCCGTTGCGGATCGAGGGGGATCTGTCATGAAACCCTCGGCAACACAGAAACCTTTTTTCATAGGCTATGGCCGCAAGATCCCCGCAAGCTTGAGAATATTCCTTGCCGTATTCAGCCTGTTCTTCGTGGCGGGCCTTGGAGCAAGCGCACTTGTCCTGGCTCTGACCCAGCAAGATCCGGGTGTTGCAGGGTTCCAGTGGAACATGCGTTCAACCCAGATTGGCAAGCTGGAATTCCGCCCCTACCCTGTTTTACGCCTGCCCCCGAGCGCTTCCAGTCCGTCTCCCCGCACCATGATGCTTGCCGGTCAGGGAAAGCGCGGGATCTTTTCGCGCGCGCGTCCCCTGCAGGACGGAATGGTGGCCATGACCGGCATCCCCATTCAACGCGGCGACTTGACCATGTTTCAGGTTGGCGGCGGCCGGAAGGCTCTCACGCAGCCGCCCGGGGATACCGCAAACTTTCAGCCCTCCGACGCCGTTCCCCTGGGCCGCTGGCGCTTGAGTGGCGAAATCTGCGACGGCAAATGCTACTCCGGCGCCATGCGGCCAGGCCGGGGATTGGCTCACAAGGCCTGCGCCAATCTCTGTCTTTCTGGTGGCATCCCGCCCGTATTTGTGATCGAAGGAGCCGTTGAGGGGCGGAATTTTCTGCTTCTGACAGATGCCAGCGGTGCGCAGCCCGGCCCCGCACTTGATGATCTTGTCGGTTTGCCAATCACCTTGGAGGGAAGCGTCGAAAAACTGGACGACCTCCTCGTGTTCAAAGCCGACTTGCCGGGAGGGTCAGCACGTTGAAAGAGATCAGCGCTCCCACCTTGCCTCTCCTTCTCAGGCGCCTCGCCGGCGGTCTGCTGACCCTCAGCCTCGCCGGGGCCTGCTACCTGCTCTGGACCAAAGCGCCAAGTCTTTTCAGAGGGACTTTCGCCCAGGAGCTCCGCCTTCTGCTTGGAGGACTCGCGGTCTTTTGTTTTCTTCCTCTTGGCAATCGGATCTGGGCTGAAATCTCAAGCTGCCTGACGAAAAAACCCGGCCAGGACTAAACGTCGAGGCCGGGCTTCAATATTCGCAAGTTAGATGTAGGAGATCAGCCGCGCAGCCGTTCTGTTGGCTCGCGCATGGTCACGAGCTCCTCCGCAGCGGTCGGGTGGACGGCGATTGTCCGGTCGAAATCGGCCTTGGTCGCCCCCATCTCCAGTGTAATCCCGAGCACCTGAGCCAACTCACCTGCATCCGGCCCCATAATGTGAACACCAAGAACCTTGTCCGTGTCCGCATCAACGATGATCTTCATGAGCATCTTTTCGTCACGGCCGGACAGCGTATGTTTCATCGGCCGGAACGAGGACTTGTAGATGTCGAGGTTTGGCGTCCTTTGAAGGGCCTCCTCCTGCGTCAGCCCCACCGTGCCCATTTCGGGCTGGGAGAAAACCGCAGTCGCAATCAGGCTGTGATCAACGGTCCAGGACCTTTCCCCGAAGACCGTGTCAGCGAACGCATGCCCTTCCCGGATCGCCACCGGCGTCAGATTGGCACGGTTTGTGACGTCGCCAACCGCATAGATCGAGGGCACCGACGTCTGGGACGCCGCGTCCACCTTGATCGCGCCGATGGTGTCCATTTCAACTCCTGCGGTCTCAAGCCCAAGCCCGACCGTATGCGGCACACGGCCAATGGCGAACATGATCTGGTCGGCAGGAAGAACAGAGCCTTTGGCGGTTTTTCCGACCAGGGACCCGTCCTTGCGTTTTTCGATCTCGGAGAAAGTGTCTCCGAGAATGACGCGGATGCCCTTCTTTTCCATTTCGGTTCGCACCGCGATCCGCAGATCCATATCGAACCCGCGCAGAATTTCCTCACCGCGGTAAATCAAGGTGGTATCGACGCCCAGGCCGTTGAAGATCCCGGCGAATTCGACCGCGATATAACCCCCTCCGGACACAATGACCTTCTGGGGCAGATCCACCAGATTGAACGCTTCATTGGAGGTAATGACATGCTCGCCGCCAACGAGGCCATCGTCCACATTGGGCGATGCTCCAACAGCAATCAGGATATATTTTGCGGTTATAGCCTGCCCGGTTGCCAGGAGCCGCACTGTATGCGGTCCTTCCAGAACAGCCCGGCTGTCATGCAGTTCCACACCTGAATGATCCAGGTTTCTTCGGTAAATTGCCTCAAGACGGGTGATTTCCTGATCTTTGGCGGATCTGAGCTTGTCCCAGGAGAAACTGCGCTCTCCAACCGACCACCCAAATCCCTCGGCATCCTCGAATTCCTCTGAGAACTTGGACGCATAAACGAACAGCTTTTTCGGAACGCAACCGCGGATGACGCATGTTCCGCCATAGCGGAACTCTTCGGCAATCCCGACTTTCGCGCCATGTGTTGCCGCGATCCGGGCAGCTCGAACACCACCGGAACCACCACCGATGACAAAGAGGTCGTAATCAAAATCGCTCATGAAATCCTCATCGCAATACGGCCGCACAGCCGACTGTAAAATTCCTCTGAAACCAGGTCGCATGTGGAATTGCGGTTTCAAAAAACAAGGCCGCTCACGCGGCCTTGAGGAGATGCTATGGAAATACCGGACGGCACTCCGGACCTTATTTCGCGTCGGCGGCTGCCCGTTTGTCCAGTTCCTCACGAACCAGAGCAACCATTTCGGTGGAGATCTTGTCCTGCCACTGGCGTGCGGCCCCGATGGCGAGCGCCGTGATCGTCGGACCATTTTCCGCCAGCTTTGTGCCAATCGGCGACTGATAGAACTCCGCCAACTGCAACAGTTCTTCTTCGGAGAACCGGCGCGCCCAGACCTCGTAGATCGTATTGTTCAGTTCGGCCCGTTTTGGAGCCAGTTTCAAAGCAACTTCCGTAGACACATCGATCACTTCCTGCGTGCGGGAAGGATCCGACTGAATAAACAGCGTTCTCGTCTGTTCTGCCAGAACCGGAAGTATATCGTCGAAAGAACTCAACGCCTTGGTCGCTGCGACCACCTTGCGGGCAGCCTCAATATGACTCTCGGAGAATTCTTGTGCCTGTGCGCTCAATGGTGCCAGAGCAGCAGCCATAAAAGTTGCGCCAACAACGGCGCCGACAGACAGCAGGGATTTAAGTTTCATCGTTGAACTCCATCACGGACAGGCCGTTTTACGCTACCTGTCACCAAATTCCAAAATATCAATTCGCAGCGGCTGCAGATTTGCGTTCCAAAACGCTTATACCCTCGGGGCCAGCTACGTAGGCCTTGGTTGCCAGACCGATAAACAGCCCGTGTTCGACCACTCCGGGAATAGCCGCGAGATCGTCTGCGAGGCAGGCCGGGTGCGGTATTCGCTCCAAATGCGCGTCGACAATGTAGTGTCCGCCATCTGTGACGAAAGGATGGTCGTCCCCACCGCGTAAGACCAATTTCCCTGAAAGCCCGTTTTCGGCAAGAGCTGCCTCAATAGCCTTCCATGTCGCGCCCAGGCCGAAGGGAACCACCTCGATGGGCAACGGAAACGCACCTAGCACATCAACAAGCTTGCCCGAATCGGCAATGACAATCATCCGGCCGGAGGCTGCTGCAACGATTTTCTCACGCAGCAACGCTCCGCCACCGCCCTTGATCAAAACCAGCTGAGGGTCAATCTCGTCAGCACCGTCCACCGTCAGGTCGAGCACCGGCTCGTTTTCAAGGGTCGTAAGCTGAATGCCTTCCTTCTGCGCCAGTTCTCGCGTCCTCTCGGACGTCGGAACACCAATCACATCAAGACCATCGCGCACCCGCTCTCCAAGTGCACGGACAAAATGCTCCGCCGTGGACCCGGTACCAATCCCGAGTTTCATCCCAGACTGCACATCCGCCGCAGCTTTCTCGGCGGCAAGGCGCTTCCACTCGTCGCTCATTCCGTCTGCTCTTCCCTCAGCCGACAGTTAAAGACATGCCGGAAATTTCGTTGGGTCAGCAAACAGCATGACACTGCATTGACCCTATGGCGGCTGATTAGCACGCCTTTAAAGAGGGGCAAAGGGCAAAGCGGCTCTTTCCCTGGCTCACCTGTGAAAACAGGATTAACAAATTAACCACAATTGTAGTTGTACAACTATTCAAAATGCTTTTGCATTCCGATGATGAAGGTCTCAGAAAGACATGAACCTGCTTCGACGATTACATCGTGAGCCCACCAAACCCGAAGTTTCTCAAATGGAAGAAATTGATCAAAGCGGGGTTGCGGACGAGGCAAGTTCAGAAACATCCGAACAGTCCGACATGACATCTTTTGTTCTGGATGCGATTGAAGATGACTTGCAGGTTGCTGCAAAAACCGTTCGCCAGACAGCAGGCGCTGTGCAGGCCAAGAATTCCGAACAACTTCAGCTGCTCAATCATATTCAGGCCGAGAGCAGCGGTTTGAAGACCATGAGCGCGGAAGCGGCCACAAATGCCGCGGCACTGGCCGATTCAATTGCCGAGCTGGCAGCCTCAAGCACCGAAATCGGCAATCAAGTCGGCCTGTCGAACGAGCTCGCAGTGCAGGCCCGTGTTGTTGCCGATGAGGCAAGTGCAGGTGTGCTCGACCTGAAGGATGCGATCGAGGCCATCGCAAATGTCGTGCGCCTGATTTCCGATGTGGCCAAGCAAACCAACCTCCTGGCCTTGAACGCAACAATCGAGGCAGCACGGGCAGGTGAGGCCGGAAAAGGCTTTGCCGTCGTCGCAAGTGAAGTGAAATCCCTCTCCGTCGAAACCCAAAATGCCACGGATGAGATCTCCTCCAATATCGAGCGGCTGCAGGCCTCCTCAGAAACCAGTATCGGTTCGATCAACAAGATCATCG
Organism: Roseibium sp.; assembly: GCA_050294735.1. Lineage (GTDB taxonomy): Bacteria > Pseudomonadota > Alphaproteobacteria > Rhizobiales > Stappiaceae > Roseibium. The sequence goes on from JBNKOQ010000026.1 coordinate 14,074, forward strand.
AGGTGATCGGGCAGATCCGCCCGAGTTTTTCCGCAGTCGAGGCGGCTGTCCAACAGCAGATTGGAACAACCTCGGAAATCGGAGAACGGGCAAGCGAAACCGCCGCTTTCATCCAGCAGGTGACGACGAGAGCCGACGCCATCGACACCTCAACGGATGATGCGGTGGAAGTTGCAGCCGAGACCAGCAAGGTCAGCGCGGAGATGGAGACTTCGGCCGCCTCACTTGGCAACCGCTTCACCATGATGATCCGCCAGAGTGCCATGGGTGACCGGCGCCGTACCGACCGCCTGCCCCTGCGTCTGAGCGGAAACGTCAAGATCGACAGCTCACAGGTGGCAATCGAGACTATAGACATTTCCGAGGGTGGCTTGCTGTTGAAGGGTCCCGATCCTTCAGCACTTCACAGCGGTCAGCAGCTGCATCTGGAGCTCAATGGGCTGGGAAGCTGCGATGTCCAGATTGCGGGCCTGAGCGAGAACGGTGTCCACTGCACATTCCAAAATCCGGACGAGGCTTTCAAGGCGGCTCTCACCCGGCAGATCGATCAAATACGCAGTGAAAACCAGGTTTATGTGGAAAGAGCACAGGCAGGAGCGCAGCGGATTTCAAAAGCTATGGAAGATTTGCTTTCCAGCAAGCGCTGCAGCGTCGACGCACTTTTCGACACACACTACCGGCCGTTATCAGGTACGGATCCGCAACAGTACGAAACAGGCTACCTCCCCCAACTGGAGGAGATCCTGCCCGATATCCAGGAGACCATCCTGTCTGCCGACAAGAGCATGGCTTTTTGCGCGGCCGTCGACCGAAATGGCTACCTGCCCGTTCACAACAAGATCTATTCCCATCCTCAACGCCCCGATGACCCCGTCTGGAATGCCGCCAACTGCCGGAACAGGCGAATTTTCGACGACAGGGCGGGCCTCAGTGCGGGACGGAACACCCGGTCTTTCCTCATCCAGTCATATGCACGCGACATGGGCAACGGCAACATGATCTGGATGCGTGAAATCGATGCCCCCATCTTCATCAACGGACGTCATTGGGGCGGTTTCCGGACAGCCTACAAACTCTGATCGGGATGTTATAATCGCGGCCGGAATGGCGAAGAAAACAGCTTCACTCGCCTCGCCAAAGCATTCGACAGGACCAGCCAAGCGGAAGATCCCCTCGCTTCGCCCGCGTCGGCCGAGCGCCCCAATATAGGGCCCGAAACACCCTGTCAGCATCTTCCCGGACACTTTTCCATGGCTTGAGCGCTTTGGCGGAAGAAGATAAGACACAATGCCTGTGTCACAGATCTCCGTTTTCGAAAGGCCTTTTCATGTCCACTCTCGTGTTCGACCTCGACGGCACTTTGGTGTCTTCGATGGATGATCTCACAGCGACACTGAACGCGGTCCTGGTGAATAACGGTTATGCGGCCATCCCTCCCGAGAGCGTGAAGGCCATGGTGGGTCAAGGCGCAAAAGTCCTGCTTCAGCGCGGTCTGGACGCAAATGAGGTCCCTTGGACCGAAGCAACACTCACTCCCCTCTACGAGGAATTTCTGACCTATTACGAAGCCCATATCGCCGATCACACGCTTCCCTTCCCGGGCGTCATCGAGGCTCTCCAACGGTTCCGCGAGGACGGCTGGAAACTGGCTGTCTGCACCAACAAGATCGAGCGGCTAACGCTTCCGCTCATGGAAGCGCTCGACCTCACCCGCCACTTTCACTCGATCGTCGGCGGCGATACATTTTCCCGGCCAAAACCCCATGCGGAGCCGGTGCTCGGCGCCATAGCAAGAGCTGGAGGCACCCCCTCCGGCTCCATCATGATCGGCGACTCTGTCACCGATATCGATGCAGCACGTGCCGCCGGCATCCCGGTCGTAGCCGTTGATTTCGGCTATACGCCCGTGCCGGTCAGCGAACTCGGACCAGACCGCGTCATTTCCCATTTTGACGAGCTGGCAGCCGCGATCGGTCAGATTGGAAAAGCCGCCTGAGACCAGCCGGGCATTTCACACCCGTGGCAGTTTCCATGCTTGCATAACAAAAGCCGATCCAGTAAACCGGCGCCATAAAATGGCATGGCAAGGGTGATTAGCTCAGCGGGAGAGCACTCGCTTCACACGCGAGGGGTCACTGGTTCAATCCCAGTATCGCCCACCATTCCTCATTCTGAAAGCGGGATTTGAGCCCGGCGCTTCAGGGGTCAAGCAAGACGCGGCCTCCCTGCCGCCAAAGACCTGCCCCTCGTCTCACCCACAGAAATCTGCGAAAACGTTGGTGATTGCGCCCCATCCTGCCCTCATCGGGCATTTGGCCTGCTAAACTTGTCCTCAAGTGATTCCATCGCGTGCCTTGCAAGGACGGACGAGAAAATGGCGCTCAAGACCGCTTCCAATCCCCTGATGGACAAAATGCACAAGGCCCTCGCCTACCAAAAAGGCGGCGAATATGAGAAAGCCCAGCGGCTCTACAAGCAGGTCCTGAAAAAAGCCCCCAATAACCCGGATGCTAATCACCTGTTGGGCGTCTGCTACCGCCAACTCGGCTTTCCCAAACGGGCAATGGACTATATCCGCAAAGCCATTAGCCTGGCCGATGACCGCGCGCCATTTTATGCTAACCTCGCCCGCACCTTTTCTGACATGCCAGACATCGAACCGGAAACCATTCTGGCCACAACACAAAAAGCCCTTTCCCTCGATCCGACGCTTGTCGAAGCCCAGAATTTAAAAGCGATTTCCTTGACCAGACTGGAACGTTACGAAGAAGCTGAGGAGATTTTCCAGCAGCTGATTGTTCGACACCCTGATTACTCAGACGCCTATCGCAACTATGGTATTCTTCTGCGCGACAACAAGGAACACAAAAAAGCTGCGGTTTTCTTCCA
>JBNKOQ010000027.1:0-16911 GCA_050294735.1 Roseibium sp.
GCGGTATTGGGTGGGCAGGCTGCTGAAAGGGCCGAAGGCGACGATGAAATCGGTGTCCGGGTGCAGCCACATGGCGCCCAATTTCAGATCCATGAGCTCGTGCAGGAGCTGTTTGCCCTCATCGGGATCCACCGCCAGCGCATCGGCAATATCGGCGTAAAAACGGGCTTCGATGATCAGAATTTTCGGGGCTGAGCTCATGGGTCCAATCAACTTTCTCAAGGGCCGCGACAGGAACCATACCCGCCCGGTTTTGTCCACCCCATACCTTCGGTTTGGCCGCTTCGGCATGGGAGAACTACAAGGTCTGGTAAACGCGGCCTGCAGTATGCAAACCGGTTATCAATCCGCCATCTGTTACGCCTCGCGGGAGAATTCCGCAAGACGCGCTGCATACCGTGCCATCATGTCCACTTCCAGGTTAACAAGATCTCCTTCCTGCCGCTGTCCCCAGGTGGTGACAGCGAGCGTGTGCGGGATCAAAAAAACCGAAAACAGCAATCCATCGGCCTCGTTCACCGTCAAAGACGTGCCGTCAAGGCAGACCGAGCCTTTTTTTGCGATGAACGGCGCACACTCACGCGGCGCTTCGAACTGAAAATAAACACTGTCATCGTGGTCGACACGCTTGGTGATTTTTGCCGTACCATCGACGTGGCCGAGAACCAGATGACCGCCGAGCTCCGTTCCCATGGCAAGGGACCGTTCCAAATTGAGCCTCTGACCAGCAGCCCAGCTGGACGCCGTGGTCAGCGCCAGTGTTTCCGCAGCAGACTCGACTTCGAACCAGCCCATGCTGTTGTCACCGTGCCCCTTGGCAGTGACCGTGTGGCATGGGCCACCACAGGCGATCGAGGCCCCTATGTCGATACCATCGGGATCGTAGGCGGTCTTGATACGGGTCCGCTGTCCTGCCGGGATCTTCTCGACCGAAAGGATTTCCCCCAAATCGGTAACGATACCTGTGAACATGTCTGGCCCCACTTTTTCTTCAGGCGCGCTTGCGCAAATAAACATAGGTGTCGTCAATCAAACGGCCGCAATCGACCCGTTCGAATCTGGGGTCCTTAAGGCTGTCTTCAAGACTTAGGCCCTGCAAGGGCGGAATACCGCCTTCACCAATCTCCACGGCACCGGTGACGACACACAGGTCGTCCACGCACCCAGCCTTCAGGAAGGCACTTGCGATCCGGGATCCGCCTTCCACCATCAAACGGGTGATCCCACGCGTGCCAAGGGCTTTCAGAGCCACGCCAGGCACGATCCGGCCGTCGACCAGCGGAACACGGACAATCAGCACGCCGGCTTCGCCAAGTGCTTTGATCCGCTCCGGATCCGCGTCGTTGCCGGTAATCAGCCAGACCGGAATATCAGCTGCGGTTTCGACGAGTTTGGAGGTAAGAGGCAATTTAGCAGCGCTGTCTAGCACAACACGGACAGGAGAGCGCTCCGCCATGCCAGGCAAGCGGCAATTGAGCAGAGGATCATCGGCCAGAGCCGTGCCGATACCCACCAGAATTGCGTCATGGCTGGCCCGGTAACCGTGAACGTGGCGCATGGAAAGCGGGCCGGAGATCAGGATCTGACCGGCGCCTGGCCGCCCGATAAAGCCGTCCCTCGAGACCGCCAATTTCAAGAATACATGCGGACGCTGCTCCGAAATACGCAGGATAAACCCGTGATGCAGCTCCCGGCAGGCCTGTTCCTCGACCCCGGCACAGACCTCGATGCCCGCGTCTTCCAGCATCTTGATGCCTCTGCCGGCGACCCGCGGGTTCGGATCGCGCATGCCGATCACGACCCGGGCGACACCTGCCTCGATCAGAGCGCTGGAACATGGAGGTGTCCGGCCGAAGTGCGAGCAAGGCTCAAGCGTAACGTAGCAGGTGGCGCCCCGGGCCCGTTCTCCCGCCTGCCGAAGCGCATTGACCTCGGCATGGGCCCCACCGGGCCGTGAGGTCACACCCCGCCCAACCAGGAACGGGCCGCTTTGGCCGTCCTCGGCAACAATCAGGGCTCCGACCGAAGGGTTCGGCCAAACGTGCCCCAAACCGCGCCGTGCCAATCTGACGGCGGCGCGCATATAACGGCGGTCTTGTTCGATAGAGGAAGTCATTGGCAGTCAGCGATCCCGAGCTCGGCAATGGCAGGCGGCGGCGCCCCGTCTGGGAGCGCTCGTGCTACTGATCGACCAGAGGCTGGCCGTCAGGTCCACTCAATTCATCGAGAAGAGCCTCAAAATCCTTGGCTTCGCGGAAATTCTTGTAGACGGAAGCAAAGCGCACATAGGCCACATCATCGATGCCCTTGAGGCCTTCCATCACATGGTTCCCGATGGTTTCAGCGGTAATGTCGCTTTCACCCGAGCTTTCGAGTTGACGGACGATACCACTTACCATGCGTTCAATGCGCTCTGGTTCGACCGGCCGCTTCCGCACCGCGATCTGAACAGAGCGCATCAATTTCTCACGATCGAATGGCACACGGCGGCCAGAGCGTTTCAACACCATGAGCTCGCGCAATTGCACCCGCTCGAAGGTGGTGAAGCGGCCGGCGCAGGTGTTGCACACCCGGCGCCGGCGAATGGCTGTGTTGTCCTCAGTCGGCCGGGAATCCTTGACCTGGGTTTCCTCGCCGCCACAATAGGGACACCGCATGCTGTTCTCCGTATAACGGCTGAATTACGCCGGATAGATCGGGAAACGCGCCGTCATTGCCTCGACCTTGGCTTTGACTGCAGCTTCAACAGCAGCATTTCCATCTTCGCTGTTGGCCGCACGCAAACCGTCCAGAACTTCCGTGATCAGAAGACCGATTTCGCGGAATTCGGCAATACCAAATCCACGAGTCGTTCCCGCAGGAGTACCAAGCCGGACACCGGAAGTCACGAAAGGCTTTTCCGGGTCGAACGGAATACCGTTCTTGTTACACGTGATGTTTGCCCGGCCCAGAGCCTTTTCCGCAACCTTGCCGGTCGCATTCTTGGGCCGCAGGTCGACCAGCATCAGGTGGTTGTCTGTGCCGCCAGAGACAATATCAAGCCCCTGTTCTTTCAGGGATTCCGCCAGCGCTTTCGCATTGTTGGCAACAGCCTGGGCATAAGTCTTGAATTCCGGCTGAAGCGCTTCCTTGAAGGCAACAGCCTTGGCGGCGATCACATGCATCAGCGGACCGCCCTGAAGTCCCGGAAAGACCGCGGAATTGACCTTCTTGGCAATTGCCTCGTCATTGGTCAGGATCATGCCACCGCGCGGACCGCGCAGGGATTTATGCGTCGTTGTGGTCACAACATCCGCATGAGGCAGCGGAGACGGGTGCACGCCACCAGCAACCAGACCGGCAATGTGAGCCATGTCGACCATCAGATAAGCGCCAACGGCATCGGCAATCTCGCGGAATTTCTTCCAGTCCCAGATGCGGGAATAGGCGGTGCCACCAGCAAGGATCAGTTTCGGCTTGTGTTCATGGGCCAAGCGCTCGACTTCATCCATATCAAGCAGATGATCATCCTGCCGTACGCCGTAGGAAACGACGTTGAACCATTTGCCGGACATGTTCACGGGAGAACCGTGGGTCAGGTGACCGCCGGAATTCAGGTCCAGCCCCATGAATGTGTCGCCAGGCTGCAGCAGCGCCAGGAAGACGGCCTGGTTCATCTGGCTGCCGGAGTTCGGCTGAACATTTGCGAACTTGCAGTCGAAAAGTTCCTTGGCGCGTTCGATGGCCAGGGTCTCGACCACATCGGCATATTCACAGCCACCGTAGTAGCGCTTGCCCGGATAGCCTTCGGCATACTTGTTGGTGAAGATCGAGCCCTGTGCTTCCAGCACGGCCCGAGAGACAATGTTCTCGGAGGCAATCAGTTCGATTTCATGTTGCTGGCGGCTCAGTTCATCACCGATGGCGCCAAAGATATCCGCATCAGTATCAGCAAGATTGCGGTTGAAGAAATCGAGGATGGAAGACTGGCTGGCAGCGGAATCCGTCAAAGACATCGCACTTCCTTTTTCGGCTAGAGCTCGACTAGGGGCATTGCGCCCGGCAGACATGGCTGGCGTTGTTGTTCAGCCCAAATTCTGTTGGCGAGGGAACTAGCACACAGCTGGCACTGAACCAAGGCCCACGCCGACACCGGGACAGATAAAACCGACATCCGCAGCGTTTCCCCGACCTTTGATAGCGTTTTTCAGATTTCGAGGTCCCGGTCAGTTGAACTCAGGCCAATCTGCCGCGTTCCACGGTCAAAACCTCAGGCTCTTCACGTGCGAGGCGCTTTTGCAGTTTTCGGACGGCCAGGTTTTTGAGATCCGACTGACTTGCCGTGTGCGGGCCGAAGACCACCACTTCAGTCCCGGTGCCAGCATCTATCGCAGTCACCCGGACTTGTTTACCAACCGACTGGAATTCCAGATAAATTTCTCCTGGAACCGGACCTTGCGGGCTCATAGGACGGGTCTCACCTCAGCGTGCGTCAGACTTTTCACTCTCAAACAGCCACAGTCCCGTCCCGAGCGCAAGTCCAGAGGGACGACTCAGGCTTCCGGGAGCCGTGCAGTCCGCATCAAAGACGGGCTTGCGTACCGTCATTCGCCGGGGAGGAATAGAGCCCGTCCCGGTTATAGATGTCGTCACGGAACTGGATCACTCCGTCTGACGTGGACCATGCGGTGATATAGGTCAGATAGAGAGGGATCGTGCTCTTCAGCTTAACGTCTTCGCGCTCACCGGTGCGAATGACACTGTCAACACGCGCCCGGTCCCAATCCGGTGTCGTTGACTGAAGCAGCCAGGTCACCAGCTCTTTGACGTTCTGCACACGAACACAGCCCGACGAGTGGAAACGATAGTCACTGCCGAAAAGCGTTTTCGACGGCGTGTCGTGCAAATAGACCTGATGGGTATTGTGGAAATTGATGCGCACGCTGCCCAGCGAATTGATTTCACCCGGCTCCTGACGGAACTGGTACTTCGTCGCCTCTTCCGTGTTCCAGTCGATCTGCTGCCAGGTCAACTCATTGCCATGCCAGTCAAAGATACGGATCTTGTTCTTGGCCAGATACTCCGGATCCTGTTTCATTTTCGGAATCAGGTCTTTGCGGATAATCGAGACAGGCACGGTCCAGTAGGGATTGAAATTCAGCTCGTAAATCTTGCTGTTGAGGATCGGCGTCTGGCGATCGATCTTGCCAACAACGGCGGTGTGCCGGGACCGGACTTGACCGTTTTCGACCGCCTCAATCTCTGCGGCGGGGATGTTCACCATGACGTATCTGTCGCCGAGAAAACCGGACATGGAGCGCAAACGTACCAGGTTGGTTTCCAACTGACGCAAGCGCACTTCCGCCGGCACATTCAGCGCCGCGATTGTCGAATCGCCCAGCAGTCCGTCAGGGATCAGGCCATGGCGCATCTGAAAGCGGCGCAAACCCGCGTCGACATAGGAATCAAACGTGTTGGACAGACCGGCCGTCTGCTCTAGATCTCCGGAAACCATGAGGCGCTTCCTGAGTTCCAGGACCCGGGCATCCTTGGCTCCGATGCGCAGTGGCCGCTTCCCACCGGTGCCGCTCACAGTGCCCCAGCCACCCAGCTGAACAATGCGCGAGTATTGATCAATAGCAACGGAAATGTAATCGGCGGTTTGGGGAGACAGCGTCGGGTTGGACGATTGCATCGCCTGCAACGATTTCATCGTCGCATCGAACTTGTCTTCCCATTCAACCCGCTGACGGTGCTGGCGAAGCGCCTCCAACGGAGATTCGGCACGCACAACGTCGACACCCAGGCTGGCCAGACAAGACGCTACAACCGCGGCACCCAGAACGATACGCCCTGCGCGCAATCCAAGTTGCGAAGTCACAAGGCGAAAACCCTGAAAACCGTTTGTCCAGGCTTGGCCAGAATTCATCATCACGCACATCACCGTTATTTTGCTCGGGGCATGGTTCCTGTTACCACCCAAATAGCATCGACATGATTAACAAAATGAGGGCAGCTGGCGCTGCAGCTGGAAAATTGACGGCTGAACGCACGGGTACCAAGTCACTTCATTGTGTCGATATCATGTCGGCGTGGCAAGTAACCTATCCGCTATTTCCGACAGTTGCGCAATAATTCGCAGAGCGTCGGCAACGCCTTAAGATCTCAAACGCGAAACACCGCCCCGGCTGTCCGGGACGGTGTTTCAAGCCATCTGAATCTGCTGCCGCTAATTCTTAGAGGCGATACAGAATCTGATCGGTCCAGAAGCGCTCCAGGCGCCGCAGGGACTTGTTCAATATGACAAAGTCCTCTGGTCCGATTTCGCCAACCTGTTCGACCGACAGCATATGACGCTCATAAAGATCATTGACGATCTTTGCGACTTCCTGGCCCTTCTCGGTCAGGGAGACACGGACCGAACGGCGGTCCATACGCGAACGCTGATGGTGAATGTAACCGGTTTCAACCAGCTTCTTCAGATTGTAGGATACGTTCGAGCCCAGATAATAGCCACGGGTCCGCAGCTCACCGGCCGTCAGTTCCGCATCCCCGATATTGAACAGCAGCAGAGCCTGCACGCTGTTTACATCGGAGCGGCCCATACGGTCGAACTCATCCTTGATAACGTCTAGGAGTCGGCGATGCAGCCGCTCAACGAGAGTCAGCGCCTCAAGGTAAAGCGGCTTGATAGCCGCGTCCCCTTCGCCCTGTACCACTGCATCGACTGCCCTTGTTGCGGTGATCATGTGTTTGCGCCTCTTTAGTACCTGTCTGTAGGCGGATATTGTTCCCACCTTGAGATAGACACTACAGACACGTTTCTAAAATCCGCTTAAGAGACACGCTGAATCAACCGTTAAATGTTTCAGGATTTTTGCCCAATGCTTTGAAACATTTGATTCATAATGATCCACGCAGGTATTTCACGATGCCGGAGAAGTCGACACCTTTCCCGCCCGAGTTGCAGAACATCTCGTAAAGCGCGGCAGCCTGCGCGCCAAGCGGTGTTGCCGCTGAGGAAGAGTGAGCTGCGTCCTGCGCAAGCTTCAGATCCTTCAACATCATCTCCGCCGCGAAGCCCGGCTGGTAGTCACGGTTGGCCGGAGACGCGGGAAGCGGTCCCGGAACAGGACAGTATGATGTCAGAGCCCAGCACTGGCCCGACGCGGTCGAGGAAATATCAAAAAGTTTTTGCGCATCGAGACCAAGTTTTTCAGCCAGCACGAAGGCCTCGCTGACACCGATCATGGAAATACCGAGGATCATGTTGTTGCAGATCTTCGCTGCCTGGCCATTGCCCGCGTCACCGGCGTGGACAATGGTCTTGCCCATGATATCCAGATAAGGCTTTGCAGCGTCAAAAGCCTCAACCGGGCCCCCAACCATGAATGTCAGCGTTCCCGCAGTGGCTCCGCCAACGCCGCCCGAGACCGGCGCGTCGACCATGGACATCCCTTCCTCAGCAGCGGCGGCCGCTACAACCCGGGCACTGTCAACGTCGATGGTTGAACTGTCGATCAGCAGGGTTCCCGGTCTGGCATTGTCCAGAATACCGCCCTCGCCCTGATAGATCTGACGCACATGCCGCCCTGCAGGAAGCATCGTGACGATGACATTGGCCGCAGCGGCCAATTCCGCAACACTTTCCGCACGGAGCCCGCCGGCTTCTTCCAGAGTCTTGAGCGCCGCTTCAGACAAATCGAAACCGGTAACCGCATAGCCTGCCTTTACCAGATTGGCGGCCATTGGACCGCCCATGTTGCCAAGGCCAATAAAACCGATGTGCGTCGCCATAACAACTCCTTCCCGATAAAATTGAAGCCGGACGGCTGGTGCCAGCCGGCAGAAGTCGTGCCGGTTGACCGGCTAATTGGTTCGATTCTCACGTTCCATCAGATACATCAGCAGCAAATAGATCGCGATGGTCAGGATGTAGAACGAGATTTCATAGGGCCGTCGGCCATAGATGTCTGAAAACAGCGAGTGCATGACGATCTGGCTCATGGCCCGGAACAGCCACATGACTGTGCCCCAGGACACAGCCAGCCACAGGCCGGTTGCCGCGACCAGATCCAGAACCGCAAAAAACACCGTCGCCGCCTGCCATTCAACCGGCATGTCCCAGAACCAGAGCCCACGCCATGGCACGAAGCCGACGATCCGTGCCCAGTGGATGACGCCGCCGCCGATCAGGAGCAGAGCGATCGCCCGCAGGTACCAGACCAGAACCGTGCTCCATGGCGGGCGCGTCTTGATAAGGTCCTGGAAGCTGGTGATCATGGCTGGTCCGTTCACGTCAATGGCAAGTCGCCTGTCGAAGGCTCTTCGAAATACGCCTGCAAATCAATGCTGTCTACCTGATCGAGCTGTTCGGGACACCATTTCGGCGCTTGATCCTTGTCGACAAGAACAGCCCGGACGCCCTCAAAGAAGTCATGCCCCTGCAGGACCCGGTTCACGATCCTGTACTCCAGCTTCATGCAGGCGTTGAAGTCCAGCTCCCCGCCCCGCCTGACCTGTTCCAGAGCGAGGTGCACGCTGGTTGGCGACTTGCTCCGGATGGCCAATGCTGTGCTTGCCGCAAATTCACTTGTGGATGCGTCCAGCCGAGCCATGATTTCGGCCACGGATGCCGCCGAGAAAACATCGTCGATGATATCCGCATGCTTCATCAGAGCTGACGGCCCGGTATCTGCGGCATGAGCGGCAATCACCGCCTCAACATCCGTTGCCGTCTCCAGCGCTTTTAGCAAAGCGGCCATACTCTCCCGCAAAACAGTATGTGTCAGAATACCGGTTGCCAGCGCGTCGGCCTGCTTCAGGCGCCCCGCGCTCATCGCGCAATAAGTGCCGGTGGATTTCGGCATACGCGGCAGAAAATAGGTGCCGCCAACGTCCGGGAAAAACCCAATTCCTGTTTCCGGCATGGCGAACATCGTGAATTCAGACCCCACACGATGACTGCCATGAACAGACAGACCTACTCCCCCGCCCATGACGATGCCATCGATCAATGACACATAGGGTTTTGGAAAAGCCTTGATCTGGGCATTCAGCAGATATTCGTCCCGGAAGAAGTCCGGCAAGCCGGGCTCCCCCTTCTGCTTCATGTCGTAGATGCGCCGGATATCCCCTCCAGCGCAGAAGGCTTTCTCGCCAGCCCCGGTCAAAACCACATGCAGGATGCTGTCGTCCGCCGCCCATTCAGTCAGTTTCGCAGCAAGGGCCGTCACCATCGGATGGTTCAGCGCATTCAATGCTTTTGGACGGTTCAACGTGACAATGCCGGCATGGCCGCGCTGCTCAAATAGAATATCTTCGGTCAAGTCTGCCCTTTCCCCGGGAAACATGTGTGGCGCCACGTGGCGGATCAGTCGCTCAGGAGCTGGCGAGCGATAATCAGACGCATGATTTCGTTGGTGCCTTCCAGAATCTGATGGACACGCACATCACGCAAATAGCGCTCGATTGGATAGTCGCGCAGGTATCCATAGCCGCCGTGGAGCTGCAAAGCTTCGTTGACCACCTTGAACCCGGTGTCCGTTGCCAGCCGTTTTGCCATCGCAGCCATCTTGGTGGCATCAGGCGTTTTGGCATCGACCAGGCTTGCAGCCTTGTGAAGAAGCAAGCGCGCTGCCTCCAACTCTGTGGCCATGTCGGCGAGACGGAATTGCAAGGCCTGAAACTCGGCTAGAGCTTTGCCAAATTGCTTGCGCTCCTTGAGATAGGCCGTTGCGCGATCAAGACAACTTTGAGCCGCCCCCAAAGAACATGCGCCAATGTTCAACCGCCCGCCGTCAAGACCGGCCATGGCAATCCGGAAGCCTTCGCCTTCCGCACCGATACGGTTGGACTTGGGAACACGGCAATCCTGAAAATTGACCTGAGCTGTGGGCTGGCTCTTCCAGCCGAGCTTCACCTCCTGCGCCCCAAAGGAAAGCCCTGGCGTGTCCTTGTCGACCACCACGCATGAAATCCCTTTGGGGCCTTCACCGCCGGTTCTCACCATGGTGACGTAGACATCACTGACGCCGCCGCCCGAAATAAAGGCCTTGGAGCCATTCAGGACATAATGATCGCCGTCGTCCTCAGCACGGGTGCGGAGGCTTGCGGCATCGGACCCGGCACCGGGCTCGGTCAGGCAGTAACTGGCAAACCGGTTCATGGAACAAAGATCCGGCAGATATCTCCTGCGCAGATCGTCCGGGCCATAGGTGTCAATCATCCACGCGGACATGTTGTGAATGGATATATACGCGGCCGTCGATGTGCAGCCCTTGGCCAATTCCTCGAAGATGATCGCCGCATCAAGCCGCGTCAGCGCCGATCCGCCGACATCCTCGCGCACATAAATGCCACCAAAGCCAAGCGCCGCCGCTTTCCGCAGTGTGTCGACCGGAAAGAAACTCTTCTCGTCCCAGTCCTTTGCATACGGCTCCATCGCATCGCGGGCAAACCCCGCTGCCATGTCCTGAAACGCGCATTGGTCTTCATTGAGGGAAAAATCCACGACCTGTCCTCCCGAAAGTCTCGTGGCACCTGACAAAGGTCAAGGTTTCCATTTAAACCGGCTTATCGGCTTTTGACGTAAACGTCAAACGGAACAAGAAACATTGTATTTTTAAATACTTGCAGAACACCAGACTTTAAAATCAGCTCCGCAAGAACTCATACAGGACAGGAATCAGAACTTTACAAATCGCCAAACACTCAACAAAATGACCTCACTGAAACAGAAGATACTCCCACGGCTTTATTCAGACCGTTACTTGAAAACAATCTATCAACATCATCTTTTTTACCAATTCTCAAAAAAGAATGACATGGTGTGCGACGCAGCGTAATACACCTTAAAATTAGATCGAATTGATTGGTATCCTGTTATCGAAATGCGCCTTGGCTCCAGGCTATCCGATTTTAGTATAGGACTACTGGCTGCAGCTGAGCGTGCCAGTCAGACGCATTGCGTGATAGCACTTCAGCGCGGACTGGCACTGACCTTGCCTCTCGTCATGGTCGGCGCGCTGGCGTCGCTCTTACGGTACCCACCAATCCCAGGTCTTCTTCGGCTTTATAGCCCCGAGTTTATCGACTTTTGCGACCACGTCATCGATGGCACATTCGGCATTGCTGAGCTTGTTGCCATGGTCGGTTTTTCGATGAGTTTCACTAATTTGCACATACAGAAATATGGCCAGCGCTTCGCCCACCCTGCGATCACCAGCGTTGTCGTGATGTCGTGTTTTTTCATTTTTATATCTCCGACAGATGAGACTTCCCTCCGCTCGGCTCTCTCCATCAACAATGGTCTATTGACCGGTCTCCTGATCACGATGATCGGTTCGAGTTTGGTGCTGAAACTGTCGAGAATTCGCTGGCTTCGCCTACCGCTTGGAGCCTTGGGCTCTGACCCGCTGGTTGGCGACGTCTTCCAAGTCATGCCAGCGGCCATGATCACGATACTGCTTTTCGTGATTGGCAAAGCCCTTCTGATTTTCATCGTTCCAGCGGGCTTCGGCGAAACGATCACCAGCCTGTTATCGGCGGCGCTGGCTAATGCAGAAGACGGGATCTCTTTTGCCCTTGCATACGAGTTTCTGTCGCAGGTTCTCTGGTTTTTTGGACTGCATGGTCCAAACATCCTGCATATCGTGCACGACACTATGCAATATCCAGCCTCTCTCGCCAACGCTCTTGCAGCGGCGGAAGGCAAAGAGGTGCCCTACATATTCACGGCGCAGTTCTTTGACTTTTTTGCCCGCATCGGCGGCTCCGGCAGCACGATTTGCCTCATCTGTGCATTGCTACTAAGCGGAAGCTCCCTGAACAGTCGGCGGCTGGCCCTCCTCGCCTTGATTCCCGCCATTTTCAACGTCAACGAGCCATTGCTGTTCGGGATACCGCTTGTATTAAATCCTGTTTACGCCATCCCATTTATTTTCACGCCTCTGGTTGAGGTCGTCGTCACATACGGTGCGATGTCCCTTGAGTTGATGCCGAAAACCTCCGTCAACACGATCACCTGGACCACCCCCGTATTCATAAGCGGATACCTTGTGACCGGTTCGCTAACCGGTGTTGTCGTTCAGGCTCTCAATCTGGCTATCGGAACAGCGCTTTACATTCCCTTCGTCCGTTTGTCAGAGCGCATCACGAGACAACGAAGCGACGGTCTTCTGAAGTCACTGCTGAAAGCCGAGGACAACAGGCAGTCCACGCAAAATACCAGCCGTTATCTTGAACGGCATGGACCGGAAGGCCGGATGGCCATTGCACTCGCACATGATCTGGAAGAAGCTCTGACCAAATCAGGCAGCCTCTTTGCCGAATATCAGCCTCAGATCGATGTCCGCAATTGGCAGGTCTCCGGTTCGGAAGCATTGCTGCGCTGGAATCATCCGCTTTACGGACGCATTGCCCCTCCGCTTATTGTCTCTCTGGCCGAAGAAATTGGATGCCTTGACCAACTCGGCCTGCATGTCCTGAAACTTGCTTGCAGGCAACGAAAGCAGTGGGAAAACTGGCTTCCAGACGATTTTGTCATGTCTGTCAACGTGTCGCCATATCAGCTCCGGGCCTCCGATTTCACCGGCAATGTCCTGAAGGTCATACGTGAGCAGGGATTGCTGCCAGGGCACATCGAACTGGAGATCCTCGAAACCACTGCGTTGCTGCCCCACAAGGCATCCATCCAAACACTTATTGACCTCCGTAAAGCCGGCGTCAGGATTGCTCTCGACGATTTCGGAATGGGGCACACGTCGATTCACTACATCCGCGAGCTGCCGCTCGATACGATCAAGATCGACAGGTCGTTGACCCAATCGTCCCAGAACAACACCAACGAACTGATTGTCAAAAGCATTTTGGAACTGGGACAAACCCTGGAGATTTCGATTGTCGTGGAAGGGGTCGAGGAAGAAGAACAGGTCGATCGTTTTGCCGCGCTGGGATGTGACGTCTTCCAGGGGTTCTTCTTCAGCAAGCCGATCCCGGCACAGGCCTTTCCCTCTTTCGCCCAAACTCTCATGAATGGAAGATACTATCAGTCCCCGAAACAGGCAGCCTTCCCTGATTAAACCGCCTCGTGACACTTGAAAAACCGTCGCCTTCGCTCAAGAGCCAACTGCAGGCACCGCCTAACCGCCCCCTCTTTGCAAACCAGGCTGCATTTCGGACTTCACACCCCGCCTCCCTTGACTTCAGACTGCTGCTCGCGTCATTGACTTCTTCACATCCGCGAATAGCAAATGGCCATTCAATTTAGCCAGGAATAGATACATGTCCTCGTTTCCCCGAACGCCGTCGATCACCGCTGAAACCATGGACGAGATCCTTGGCGGCCGCCGAATGCGCCGAAACAGGCACGCGGACTGGTCGCGCAGACTGGTGCGCGAAACAGCATTGAGCGTGAATGACTTGATCTGGCCAATCTTCATTGTTGAAGGTGTCGCTGTCCGGCAACCGGTGGCGTCCATGCCCGGCGTCGAACGGCTGTCGGTGGATGAGGCGGTGAAGGATGCGGTCAAGGCGGAAAGCCTCGGCATTCCGGTTTTGGCTCTGTTCCCTTATACGAACGACAACCTGCGCGACGCCACAGGCAGCGAGGCTCTCAATCCTGACAATCTGGTCTGCACCGCCTGCAGGGAGATCAAGAAACTGGGCCTCAACATCGGACTGATGACCGATGTGGCGCTGGATCCCTACACCAGCCATGGCCACGATGGTCTCATGGACGGCGAGAAGATCCTCAATGACGAGACCGTAGATCAGCTCTGCCGCCAGGCTCTCACCCAGGTCGAAGCAGGTGCGGATATCATCGGGCCCTCCGACATGATGGACGGCCGGGTGGCCGCAATTCGGGCTTCGCTGGATACGGCAAACCTGCGCGGGACGCAGATCATGGCCTATACCGCCAAATACGCGTCTGCTTTTTACGGTCCTTTCCGGGACGCAATTGGCACCAATGCAACACTGATTGGTGACAAGCGGACCTATCAAATGGACAGCGGCAATACGGATGAAGCCATACGGGAGGCAGAACTCGATATCGCCGAGGGTGCGGACATGATCATGGTCAAGCCCGGGCTGCCCTATCTGGATATCGTCTGGCGGCTGAAGGACACCTTCCGCATGCCGACCTATGCGTATCAGGTCTCCGGCGAATTCGCGATGATCGAAGCGGCTGCGGCCAACGGCTGGATCGATGGAGAACGGGCGATGCTGGAAAGCTTGCTGGCATTCAAACGGGCCGGTGCCGACGGTATCCTGACTTATTTCGCCCCCCGCGTTGCCCAAATGCTGGCCGATCGGGCATGACAGGCGGCTTTTCCCATTCGGACCCTGCACAGATCACACTCGAAGGTATCCGGGCCGCGGCAAATGTCATCCGGGGAGCCGTTCTGGCCACGCCCTGCCTTCCCGCTCCGCGCCTGTCCCAGCTGACCGGCGCCGAAATCCTCGTCAAATACGAGAACATGCAGGTCACCGGGGCCTTCAAGGAACGCGGTGCTCTGGTCAAACTGCAGAGCCTTACCGGAGACGAGCGCAAGCGCGGTGTTATCGCGGTATCGGCCGGAAATCATGCCCAGGGCGTTGCCTATCATGCGGGCCGTCTCGGTATTCCTGCGACCATCGTGATGCCTGCGCTGACCCCCTTCGTCAAAATCTCCGCCACCCGGGGATACGGCGCCGAGGTGGTTCTGGCCGGAGACTCTCTGGCAGAAGCGAAAGCCGAAGCGGATCGGCTGGCAGAGGAAAACAATCTCGTCTGGGTCCACCCCTACGACGATGCTCACGTCATTCACGGCCAGGGAACAATCGCCCTTGAGATGCTGGAAGCGCAACCGGATCTCGATACCCTTGTCATTCCTGTCGGCGGCGGCGGACTGATTTCCGGTATGGCGGTCGCGGCAAAGGCGATTAAACCCGGCATAGAAATCATCGGCGTCGAAACCGTTCTCTATCCCGGCATGTGGGGCGCCTTGCATAACAAGGAAGTTCGCTGTGAGGGCGCGACCATCGCCGAGGGCATTGCCGTCAGAGACATAGGCCTTCTGACCCAAGAAGTGGTCAAGCAAACCGTTGACGAGATCATTCTTGCCAAGGAAAGCACGATCGAGCAGGCGATCAACGCCTATCTGACCCTTCTGCGGACGATTGCGGAGGGAGCCGGTGCCGCGGGGCTTGCCGGCATGCTGACCGAACCGACCCGTTTTGCGGGAAAACGTGTCGGCCTTGTCCTTTGTGGCGGCAATATTGACCCAAGACTCCTGTCGAAGATCGTTGTCCGGGAACTTGCCCGCGACGGGCGCCTCGTCTCGATCCGGATCGACACTCCCGACAGGCCGGGAATTCTGGGGGAAATTGCCACGGTGATCGGTGACATGCAGGGCAATGTCGTCGACGTAGCCCATCACCGGCTGTTTCTCAACGTCCCCGCCAAAGGCGCCACGCTGGATGTTTCCTTTGAGGCCTTCGACCGGCCTCACGGCGAGGAGATCGTCGCTGCCCTGCGCGGTCGTGGCTTCACCGTCCGCCATCTGGAGATCGGTGAGCGCATGGATTGAGGCCCGTCCCTGGCAAACCGGGGCGCGGATTTGCGAAGACCGAAAAACTTCCTACATCTACGGATGACGGAAACCGGAGACCAGAAATATGTCCGCCGACACTGCCGATACGTATGACCGCAAAGATGCCTTCGACCCTTTGACCCAGCCTCAATTGTTTGAGGGTGTGCGGACAAAGCGTATGTTCGCCTTCTGCATAGATGCAATTGCTGTCGCCATCCTGACATTTGCAGCCGGTGTTCTGGTCTTTTTCCTCGGCATTTTCACGCTCGGCCTCGCGTGGCTTTTTTATGCCGTACTCTGGCAGGCTGTTGCCCTGATCTACACTGCCCTGACCTTGGGCGGACCGAACGCAGCAACACCGGGCATGCGCGCGATGGGCTTGGAAATGAGGCTTTGGTACGGCGCCCGGCCTTATGCCCTGCTGGCTGCTATGCACGTTCTGCTGTTCTGGTTCTCCGTCACGCTGTTGACGCCGCTTGTCTTGCTGGTCTCGCTTTTCTTCGATCGCAAGCGTCTTCTGCATGACCTTGTGCTCGGAACTGTGGTCATGAATTCGCAAACCCGCGGCGTTTGACCGGCAAAAAAAGGAAAAGCATTCCCACTTTCCCGAAAGAACCGTTCAGTTGGTTCTTTCACTTGGCCCTGCGCATGTCTTACAGTGACTGACATTGGCTTCGGCCAGGGTGGCAACGGACTGGTGAATGCTGGCAAATGATATTCCGATGGCGCTGACTTTTTTAGTCTTGGCGTCGACAGTGGTCCTTTACGCGACCGAACGGTATCCAATCGAAACCACTGCGCTTGGTTCGGTCGTCGCTTTCATGGCGATTTTTAGTGTGTTTCCTGTGGCGGTGGATGGCGCCACGGTTTCACCAGCCGACTTTCTGACCGGCTTCTCAAATTCGGCGCTGATCACCGTGATTTGCCTGCTGATCATCGGCCAGGGCCTGTTTCAGACAGATGCCCTTGAGAAACCGGCGCAATTGATCGTCCGCTGGAGCCGTGGACGGTCGCATATGGCGACAATTCCCGTTCTTCTGGCCGTTGCCGTTTTGAGTGCCTTCCTGAACAACACACCAGTGGTCGTGATGTTCCTGCCCATTCTGAGCGCGGTGGCTGCCACCATGGGCCGTTCTCCCTCCCGTGTTCTGATGCCCCTGTCGTTCATTGCCATTTTGGGCGGCATGACAACCCTGATCGGCTCCTCAACCAACCTGCTGGTCGCGAATTTTGCATCGCAGGTCTCGGATATCAGGCTGACTTTTTTCAGCTTCACGCCGATTGGATTGCTGATGGCAGGCGCTGGTGGCATCTATGTCCTGTTTGTCATGCCGTGGTTCCTCAGAACCCGGAAAAC
>JBNKOQ010000028.1:0-16445 GCA_050294735.1 Roseibium sp.
GGTCTTGCCCGTCGCGGCAGCGGCCAGCGCCGCCAGCGCAGCCCATTGGTTGGCCTGGGATTCCTTGCCGCCGAAGCCGCCTCCCATGCGCCGCACCTCGGCAACGACACTCGCATCCGGCACGCCGAGTACCTTGGCGACCGTGTGCTGGACTTCCGAGGGATGCTGAGTGGACGTATGCACCATCATACCGCCATCTTCCAGCGGCGTTGCCATGGCGATCTGGCCTTCGAGATAAAAATGCTCCTGCCCGCCGACTTGAAAGACACCTGTCAGCATCGTTTCCGCAGCGGTCATTCCAGTTTCGGGCGACCCACGCCGGAACTGATAATCCGGCAAGACCGTTGTATCGGCAGCGACGGCATCTTCCGCGGAGATGATCGGCGTGATCGGCTCGACTTCGATCTCGGCCAGCAGAGCAGCCTTGCGAGCGGCCTCCCGCGTCCGGCCAATGACGGCAAATATCACCTGGCCATAAAACTGGATCTCATCCGCCGCCAGGACAGGATCGCCTCCGGCTGCTGCGGAACAATCATTGATACCGGGGATGTCGCCAGCCGTCAGAACCATCACCACATCAGGTGCGCTGCGGACCTTGTCCAAATCAATGGAGGTAATACGCCCCCGCACAGCCTTTCTGCTCCAGCCCGGCACCACATGCAGGGTTCCGACCGGCTCCACCATGTCATCGATGTAGGTTGCCGACCCGGTGACGTGCTTGAGCGCACTGTCATGGTTCAACGGCCTATGCACATGCCGCATGTTTGCCGGCGCACCGCTATCTTCGGAGATGGAACTCATTCCGCTGCCTCCACAACAGGTGCCCGCAAGCGCACCTGGGCACCTGCGGTCCCACTCGCTTCCATCAAGGCTTTCGCCAGCAACGCCCTTGCGGTTTCCATGCGATATTCGGCACTCGCCCGCATGTCCGTCATCGGCTTATAGTCGCTGACAAGGGCTTTCATGGCAGCGCCCCAGGTGGAAGGATCATCCAGGGAGGCTCCGATGAGCGCCGTTTCCGCGCCAGGCGCCCGTTTGGGGGTTGCCGCCATGCCGCCATAGGCGATGCGAACGTCAGTGATTTTCTGGTCCATCACCGTGAAGAGAAACGCTCCCATAACCGCGGAGATGTCCTGATCGAAGCGCTTGGAAATCTTGTAGCAACGGAAAATCTGGTTCGCGGCCGGACGCGGCACAAACAGGCCGGTGACGAATTCGCCGGCTTTCCGGTTTTGTTTGCCGTAATCGACGAAAAAGTCCTCAAGCGGCAGCGTGCGGGACTCCTCTGCGGACTGCAGTTCCAATGTCGTGCCAAGTGCAATCAACGCCGGCGGCGTATCGCCGATCGGGGATCCATTGGCAATATTGCCCCCAATGGTTCCCGACGCACGGACCTGCTTGGAGCCGATCCGCGTCCACAGCTCCCCCAGATCCGGCGACAGACGCATCATCGCCGCTTCCGCGGTCTGATAAGTCGCTGTCGCGCCCATCAGCACACCCGAAGGTGTTTCCTCAACCCGGTTCAGCCCTTCGATCCGGCCAAGCCAAATGACCTTCGGCAGCTCCCGTAGCTGTTTGGTAATCCAGAGCCCAACATCGGTCGCACCAGCCACAAGGGTTGCCTCCGGATTCTGATCGTACAGAGCCGCCAGTCCATCAAGGGTGACCGGTGAAGCTATAAAACTCTCGCTGTCGCCGATAAAGACATCCCGGCTGTCGGAGAGAATTCGCAGCTTCTCCCGGGTCTCGTTGGCCCGCCACGCGAAAGCATCGTCGGCGCTCTCGAAACAGCTTTCCAGCGCCGCATCGACAATCGGCCGGTATCCTGTACAGCGGCACAGGTTGCCTGCGATCCATTCGGTCACGGCCTTGCGGCTCTTTTCCTGGCCCTCGGCATGATAGAGCGTGAAGAGGCTCATGACGAAGCCGGGTGTGCAAAAGCCGCATTGCGAACCATTGAGCTCCGCCAGGGCCTTTTGCACTGGATGCAGCCGGCCGTCTGAGGACAGGTCCTCGACCGTGACCAGCTCTGCTCCATCGATCATCGCAAGCAGCTGAATACAACTGTTGACGGGCTGATAGGTGAGTTTGCCGTCAACCAGCCGGCCCAACGCAACCGTACAGGCACCGCAGTCGCCCTCACCGCAGCCTTCCTTGGTCCCGGTCGCCCCCGCCCGCAGACGCAGATAATCCAGGACCGTCTCGGTGGGGCCCACATCGATGAGTTCTACAACCTGGCCGCCCTTCAGGAAGCGGATGGTTTCACGCATTCCCTAACTCCCCCGGTAGGTGGAATAGCCGAACGGCGATAACAGCAACGGAACATGATAGTGCCCGTCCTGCTCGGCAATCCCAAAGCGAATCGGGATCACATCGAGAAACAGAGGATCAGGCAAAGGCTGTCCGCTCTTGCGCAAATAGTCGCCCGCAAAGAAGCGTAGTTCGTAAGTGCCGCATTGGAAAGCGTCGCCATCGAGAATCGGCCCGTCCACCCGGCCATCGGCATTCGTCGTATGTGTGGAGACCCGCACGGCCCCGCCATCCAGAGCCCAGAATTCGATCTGAAGCCCTTCGGCCGGACACCCGAGCGCAGTGTCCAGAAC
The DNA here is from genome assembly GCA_050294735.1 of Roseibium sp. GTDB lineage: Bacteria > Pseudomonadota > Alphaproteobacteria > Rhizobiales > Stappiaceae > Roseibium. Next base: position 2,604 of record JBNKOQ010000028.1, read on the forward strand.
ATGCGTTGTCAAACGCCCCATAGTCATCCTCTCCGAACGGACGACCAGCAGCAAAAGCCGCTTCCCGTCCTGTCTGTCATGTTCCTGAAAAAGAGTGCCCTAATAACCTAGCATTCCATAGCGCCCATTTCAGCACTTCATGTTGCTTTTTTGGCATCAACAGATGGCAAACGATCTTTCAGCGCGAGCACGGAATGATCGAAAAACATGCCCGCGGACAAAGCCAGAGCCCGGCGCGAGCTGGTTACAATTGCAAGACGGTCATTTTGCAGAGGCAAATCGTGCAGCGGTTTGAACACCAGCCGTCCGGCCTCCAAATCCTCCTCGCAGCCTATTTCCGTTTGAAATCCGATAACCTGTGCCTCGCGGGCAAGCGCCCGCATGAAGCGCAGGGAATTGGCCTCGACAAAGGTTCTCAGTGCTCCGGGAATTTGAGCCATCGCGGCATCCAGCCGGCTGCGCAGTGACAATCCCTTCGCTGGCAGCGCGACCGGATAGCGAAGGCAATCTGACAGACTGAGGCCATCCTCTCCCGCCAAAGGATGATCTGGTGACATCAAGGCACCGATCGCCAGATCGTGCTGATAGGCAATCGTCAGCGTGGAAACCGCGGGAGGATCGAACGTGAACCCCACATCCACTTCCGCAGCCTCCACCAGCCGGGCCGCTTCAATGGCGTCTGTCACGGTGACGCTGACATGAATGCCGGGGTAGCTTTTGCGGAACGAGGAAACCAGCCCGGGAAGCAAGGTCTCCGCCATGCTCTCGACGGTGGCTATGGCCACCGTTCCCCGGCGCAGCCCCTGCAACGCGTCGAGCTCGGACATGGTGGCATTGAAATCGGAGTAGGTCCGGCGCACATGGGCAAGCAAAATCTCGCCCGCCTGGGCCAGCCTCAATCTCCGCCCGACCCTTTCGAAGAGCTGAAGCCCAAAGGCCTCCTCGAGCCATAGAATCTGGCGGTTGATCGCCGACGAGGCCACATTCAGCTCACGGGAGGCTGCCCTGATCGAGCCGAGTTCCGCCACCACCGCAAAATAGCGCATGGCAGGGGCATAGAGGTTTCGTGTCTTGTCACTGCCCTTGCCTGCACGCATATCGCCGCCTTACGGGATTAAAACGGTTGTACCGGTGGTCTTGCGCCCTTCGAGATCCGAATGCGCCTGTGCGGCATCCGCCAGGCGGTATTCCTGATTGACCTCGATCTTCACAATGCCTTTGCCGACCAGATCGAACAGATCACCGGCCGTTTCCTCAAGATCTTGACGTTCGGCGATATAATTGAACAGAGTTGGCCGGGTGGCGAACAGCGATCCCTTTTGTGCCAGAAGACCCAGGTTGAAATCGGTAATCGGTCCGGATGACTGACCGAAGGAGACCCAAAGGCCAAAAGGTTTGAGACAGTCCAGCGACCCCGGGTAGGTGTCTTTTCCCACGCTGTCGTAGACCACGTCGCAGCCCTTGCCGCCGGTGATTTCACTAATCCGCTCGACGAAATTTTCCTCACGGTAGTTGATCACGTGCTGATAGCCGTGCGCCTTGGCAAGCTCGGCCTTTTCCGCCGACCCCACGGTGCCGATAACCGTCGCTCCCAGATGGGATGCCCACTGGCCCGCAATCAGGCCGACGCCGCCCGCTGCTGCATGGAAAAGCAGCGTCGTATCCGGTGTCACATTGTAGGTTTTGCGCAAGAGATATCTGGCGGTCATGCCTTTCAGCATCATTCCCGCCGCGGTCTTGTCGTCCACCCCTTCGGGTATCGCCACCAGATGGCCGGCAGGAACGATCCGTTCCTGGGCATATGAGCCGAGCGGCCCCACATAGGCAACCCTGTCGCCNGGTTTCACATGGGTGACGCCCGCGCCAACAGTCTGGACGACGCCAGCCCCTTCATTTCCGGGAATGAACGGCAGCCCTGCCGGCGCAGGATAAAGACCGCTGCGGAAATAGGTATCAATGAAATTCAGCCCGATGGCGGTATGACGGACCCGGACTTCCCCGGCCTGTGGCTCACCAACCTCGATCTTGTCCCAGGATAGAACTTCCGGACCGCCAGTCTGATGCACACGTATCGCCTGAACCATTTCAATTCCCTTCAAAATTCGGATGATATTTCAAACCGGTAGGACCAACACACCCAGCTGGCCCGAGCCCGGCGTCAGCTTTTCGCCTTGCTTCGTTTTCCACGCGCCAGAACGTTGACCATCTCAACGCCCGCGGAAAATGCCATTGCAAAATAGATGTAGCCACGGGGGATGTGGAACCCAAGACCATCCGCAATCAAGGCTACACCAATCAGCAGCAGAAAGGACAGGGCCAGCATCTTGGTTGTCGGATGGCGTTTGATAAACCCGGCAATCGGGCCGGAAGCCACATACATGACCGCCATGGCAATCACGACAGCGGCCACCATAACCTCAATGTGCTGCGCCATGCCGATCGCCGTTATGATGGAATCGACCGAGAACACCATATCGATGACGATGATCTGCGCGATCACTGCCGCGAAACTCCGCCCCGCCGAGACCGGAGCCTCCTCTTCTTCGCCGCCTTCGATACCCTTGTGGATCTCCTGGGTCGCCTTGATCAGAAGAAAAAGCCCCCCGGAAATGAGAATGGCATCGCGCCAGGAGAACGGATGACCACCAAGATCGAACAGTGGTGCCGTCAACCCCACCAGCCAGCTCAAGACAGACAGCAGCAAAACCCGGAAAACCAGGGCGAGCGCCAGACCTGCCTGCCGCGCCTTCTTGGCAATTTCCTTGGGTAAACGGGACACGACAACGGAGATAAAGACAATGTTGTCTATCCCCAGCACGATTTCCATGACTGTCAGCGTGACAAGGCTCGCCCAGATCTGCGGGTTCGTCAGCCAGTCGAGCATACGTGCTCCCGAAGAAAATCTAGAGTTGGATCAGGAATAGCGGTCGAGCAGCTGCTGAACCGCCGCGATCGTAAACAGATAGAGGCTGGCCGCAGTCAGGATCCAGCTGGCATGACCGGTCGACGACATGCCGTTCATCACGGCGTCAGCAGCCGCCACAAACCAGACGACGGTCACAGCCAATGTCAGCCCCCGCCAGCGCTTCACACGTACCGGATGGACGAACTTGATCGGCAGGAACGTCAGAAGGCAACAGAAGATCACGAAACCGATGGTGAAGTTTTGCGAGGGTGACAGAGCCATCAGGCCAAAGATCACCATATTCCAGCCTGCCGGAAAGCCCTTGAAGGAACCGTCCGGTGTCTTCATGCCATTGTCCGCGAAATACAGCGCTCCGGTGAAAACAATCAGACCGCCGCAAATCCAGTTCCATGGAGATGTCAGCATTCCGCTCGCGGACAATGCAAAGGCCGGTAGGAACACGTAAGTCGCATAGTCGATGACAAAATCAAGAGAGGCACCAGACCAGCGCGGCAAACGCTCGGCGATGTTAAAGCGGCGGGCCAGCGGTCCGTCGATGCCGTCCACCACGAGGGCAAGACCCAGCCAGGCAAACATCCCAGCCCAATCCCCCCGGGCTCCGGCAAGAAGCGCCACCAAAGCGATGGGCGCGCCTGACGCCGTCAGGATGTGAATGAGAAACAGCGCCGGTTCCGGAGCGTCCTTGTCAGGTGTAAAATCGGTCACGGCGTCTCACGTTTCATGCCTTATGGATCTCAAGTGCACCCTGCCAGTCTGGGCCGACACACCGATAGCCTATTATTTCAATTTTATGTCGGATTGAATAGTGTTTTTGCGTCGCCCAATGGAAGCTGACGCTCATTGCTGCCCGTCAGGTCATCGACCCGCTATAGACAACCGCAGCAAGAGCGCCACCCCATGCCAGAAGAAATACACCAATCAATTTGTATATCCAGTCGCTTGGAAATGTTTTCTCAACTGCCATAACAAGACCAAGAATGGCAATCCAGAGCACGTTCATCACTCCGACAGCAAACATCACCGTCATCACCGCCCAGCAACATCCAAGACACGAAAGCCCCTGAACCAGGCCTTCGCGATAGGCATCTAGGAGGCGGTTTCCGGCTAAAAACGAAAATCTCGGATACCAGCAGCGGATCAGGCAGGCCTGTTTGGCGGGGGTGAATTGGTAGATCCCGGCAGCAATCAGAATGCTTGCGGTAAAGGCCAAAGACACGGGGGCCATCATCGGCGTCATCAGATTGAGCAAGGTCATTACCCATTGCGCGGCGGTCGCGGCAACGGCATATGCCGCCCAGATGGACAGATAACCAAAGGCTGCCAGCAGGGTCAATATCTGCAAGCTGCGCGACGGCTGGCTGCCGACCCTTCGCGCCATGTAGGTTTTCAGCATCGGCGTGGCACTTGGCAGCATCATGGCAAGCGCCATCATCAACCACATCAAAAAGACCTTGGCCGCATCGTCCAGCGCCCAGACCTCAGCGGGCATTCCGAATGTTGCCGCAGCAGTCGGAAGACAGAGCACCGCCAGAGCCGCACGCGCATCGGCGGGCAAACCGGCGTAAATGTTGAAGGTATTGAACAGCCCCATGCCCGGGCCGGCCTCCGTCATGTCCATGATCGGCAGCATATCCGCAACCATCAAAGACAGATAACTCCAGCCGGCCAGTGCCAGAACCGCCAGGCAGGCAACAACCAGCGGCCACCCTCGCGGCGCGCCGTTCCCGTCAACTCCGTCTGCTCGTCCGGATTCAATTTCCTGCAACTCGGCTCTCCTTACACCTGCCATCTGCTTGCACCATCGCCCTTCCGGCTGCCGGAGCGCGGCTTTGCCACATTCGGGATCCTTCTCCCGGAGTGTCTTCAGCACGCTGATTGTGTATTTTCGGCAGGTTATAACCGTTATTTTCGGGCGGCCTTGATTTGCCGCATGTCTTTTTCCTGTCTAAGGCATAGACACAGGGAATGCAGATGCGGCATTGAACCGCGTGACCCGACGGACTGAAATTCTTGATTTTCCGCAGCGGATCACCAACCTTCTGCTTATAACCCGTCCTGGAGAGCCCGAAATGACTGTATCCTCTTCCGCATCGTCCTACGAGGTTGCAGTTGTTGGCGCTGGGCCGTCCGGCCTGACGGCAGCCATTCTCATGGCCCAGTCCGGCTTTTCAACGGTCCTGATCGCTCCGGAAGTCAATCTGGCAGACGGTCGGACAACAGCCCTTCTGCAGGCTTCCGTCGACCTTCTCGATCAGCTCGGCATATGGACACAGCTTCGCAAGGCCGCGACGCCACTTGTCAGAATGCGGATGATCGATGCGACCGGACGCCTTGTTCGGGCGCCCGAAGTGATCTTTGACAGCGCGGAGCTGGACCTTCCGGCTTTTGGCTATAACCTGCTGAACAAGGACCTCAACAGGATCCTCGACGAAGCTGCACGGGCCCAGGAAAACCTTACATTCCTGCACCAGACCGTGACAGGCTACGATTTTCAGGATGATACAGCTACAGTTCACATGAACGACGGGGCTTCGTGTACAGCGAAACTGGTGATCGCCGCCGATGGCCGGAATTCTCAGGCCCGGCAGGCCGCCGGCATTGACGTCAAAAGCTGGTCATACCCGCAGATGGCTGTGGTTCTCAATCTCGAGCACGAACAGCCACATCATGACACATCGACCGAGTTTCACACGCCAACCGGGCCGTTTACCCTTGTCCCTCTGCCCGGCAACGCGTCATCGCTCGTTTGCGTCGTTACCCCGGAGCAAGCTCATGCTCTCAAGAAGCTGAACAGGGCTGACCTTGAGCTGGAACTGGAGCGGCGCGCCCATTCCTTCCTGGGCAAGTTCAAGCTTGCCAGTGACATACAGATGTTCCCCCTGTCCGGCTTGACGGCAAAGGCGCTCTCCGGCAAACGCATGGTACTCATTGGCGAGACCGCACATGTCTTCCCACCCATCGGCGCCCAAGGCCTCAATCTCGGCCTGCGGGACGTTGCAGCGCTTGGAAAGATCCTGACATCGGCACGTGCCAGAAGCATCGATATTGGTGGCAGCGAGGTTCTTCAACGCTATGAGAGCGAACGTCGTGCCGACATCACGACACGCACAGCGGCGGTTGACGCCTTGAACCGGTCGCTGCTGACGGACTTCCTGCCAGTGCAAATCGCCCGCAGCGCGGGGCTCTATTTCGCGGACAAGATCCCGCCCTTACGCCGCATCCTGATGCGGGAAGGCATTGCCCCTGGAACCCGCCCCAAGATCAGGTCCCTGTTCAGCCGGCGTGGTGCAGCTTAAAAAATAAACACTTAGGTCGATTTTCTCACCGCCGGCACCAGCGGAAGCACAGCCGCGTCGATGTCCGCTCCGGACATGGCCACTTTCCGGTCAAACAGGCCGCGGTTGACGAAGGCCGCATCCGCCCGGGCCTCGTCGAAGGTCGCCACCACCGTGGCACAGCAATCGGCGGTGTGCAGAAGCGGCGCCCAATCCGCGGCATCCCGCTGCGAAAAGGCATCGGCAAGTGCCGCAGCGCTGTCTTCAGGCGCAGCACCGCCGCCTCTCAAAGCCTGGGGAATATCCAGCAGATCACACAAGCGCTGCCAGAATTTTTCCTCAAGTGCCGCCACAGCGACCAGCCGGCCATCCCTGGCGGGGTAAAGCCGGTATCGCGGAGACCCTCCGGTCAGCAGTCCTTGCCCAAACTCCGGAACCTTGTTGCCGGATGTGTGCTGGGCGTGCGCAAACAGCCCGAAGGTGAACATGGCGTCACTCATGGCTATATCCAGATGGCACCCCTTCCCCGTTTTTTGCCGTTTCAGCACAGCCAGAAGGATATTGGTGACCGCAGGCAGGGAACCGCCGCCAATGTCGGCGATTTGCGTTGGCGGCAGGACTGGAGCCGAAGCCGTCCCGCAAGATTGTGCCAGCAAACCCGACATCGCCAGATAGTTGAGGTCATGCCCGGCCATAGTGGCGCGTTCGCCCGTTTGCCCGTAGCCGCTGATCGAGCAATAGATCAAGCCGGGAAAGCGGGATTGCAGATAACTGAAACCCAGTCCCAAGCGGCCCATCACACCGGGGCGGAACTGTTCGACCAGGATGTCCGATGTTTCGAGGAGATCGAACAGCTCTGCCTTTGCGGCTGGATCTTTCAGGTCCAGTTCCAGCCGTTCCTTGCCCGAATTGAGCTGTTCGAACAAGACAGAGCGGCCGTCAACAAAAGGCGGGAACTGCCGCATGTCCTCACCACCAGGGCGCTCGACCTTGATCACTCTTGCACCGGCCTGAGCCAGCATCAAGGTCGCCAGAGGACCGGGAAGCAGTGTCGTAAGATCGAGGACCGTCAGACCTGCGAGCGGTAGATCGTTCTCATCCTGCTCCTTGCCTGACATATTCCTCTCCCTGTGGCCTAAACGACCCCTGATGACCGTTTTTTTTCAAAAGCCGCCGAGATTAATTACATTATTTGAAATCGCCCAAATAAACCCGGTCACGGTGACAACGGAAGCCATGGTGCCGATGAGAACGAAACTCGCGGCTCGCTGGACGTAGGTGTTGTATTGCTGGGCGATGACAAAAACATTTGTCGCAGGCGGCAAGCACGCCATCAGGATGGCCGTGGCAACCCATATCGGGTCAAACCCGCCGATCCACGACAAAAGCAGATACACCAGCACCGGATGAACGATCAGCTTGACCACCAGCACGGCAGGCAGCTCGACGGGAATGCGGCCGGCAGGCCGTAATGCCACGCCAACGCCCATCGCAAAGAGAGCGCAAGGCGCGGCCGCACCACTGAGGATTTTCAGCATCGTGTCGATGGCAGCGGGCGGCCGGAAACCGATGGCTGCCGCCCCGACCCCCGCGATGGTCGCCAGAATGAATGGGTGGGTGAAAACCCGCCAGAAAATCTTGGCTATCGTCCGCCTCATCGGTTCCGCGTCCGATCCGCCAATGGCCATCATCAGTGGCGCCAGAATGAACAGCAGCGTGTTGTCAAAACACAGGATGAGTGCGGTCGGCACCGTCGCGGCAGGCCCCAGCACCGCGAGTGTCAAGCCAGGCCCCATGTAGCCGATGTTGGAATAGGCCCCGGCAATACCCAGAATGGTTGATTCCGGCACGCTGCCGTTGGTCGCCAGAACACCTATACAGAACGCAATGGCAAAGATCGTATAGGTGGTGAACGTTGTCGCCGACACGAATGACAGGTCCGTCAACTGCTCGATCGGGGTTTCAGACAAAAGCCTGAAAAAAAGCGCCGGCAATGCGATATAGATGATGAAGAAATTCATCCATGCCAAACCGCTTTCCGGCAGTTTACCGATCTTACCGGACGCAAAGCCGAGAAAGATCAGGCCGAAAAACGGGAAAGCCAGCGTAATGACATCTTGCATTTTGAAAACCGGAGCAGATGGAGTGCCTGTGGGACAAGAAGCTCGCAAATAGGACGCCCGAAGCTTGCATCCTGAAAGCACCTTGGATAATCACGCCTGACACGTTCACACGCAATCGGTCAATATCAAGCTGTCTGTTTAGAAACGCGCAAAGCGCTTCCTGCAAGCCTTGGTTCCGGCCTTACGGTACGGCTTACCCATTCAATGAATACCCCGCCGCCTTTGAAAACACTCTGGTACCGGATCGAAACGATTGCGCTGAAGCTGGCGATCTTTCTGTTTCGACTGATTCCGGTTGATGTCGCTTCGGCGGTCATGGGCTTCCTGTGGCGCACGTTTGCACCGCTGAACTCAAGGCACAAGCGGGCTCTGCGCCACCTGGAGATGGCCTTGCCCGACACGACGCCGGAGGAGCGTGAAAAGATCGTGCGCGGCATGTGGGACAATCTTGGCCGGGTCGCGGCGGAAACATTCCACATCCCCGATCTTCTGCCACAGGATTTCCGCTTCGAAGCCGTCGCGGATGAGCTGACGCAAAAAGTCCTGGATGGCGAACAGCAGGTCATCTTTGTTTCGTTCCACTCGGGAAACTGGGAAATGTGCGTCCAGCCAGCCGTTCGCGCCGGGCTGGATCTCGCCGGGGTATATCAGGCACTGAAGAACCCTTACGCCGACGAGGCTCTCAAAAACATGCGCAAGGACCTTTATCGTCTAGGGCTTTTGTCCAAAAGCCACCAGACAGCCCGCAAGCTCGTCAGCATTGTGCGCCAGGGCGGCATCATTGCCCTGATGGGAGACTTGCGCGAGACACGGGGCATAAAGGTGCCGTTTTTCGGTCATGAGGCCTACGCAAATCCGGTTCCAGCATCCCTCGCCCGAACCGGCGGCCTACCAATCGTTCTGGGCCGCGTCATCCGTACACACGGCGTTCACTTCCGGATTGAAGCCCGTGGCATTCAGGTTCCTGTCACAGAAGACCGCAAGGCGGACATACAGGCGACCACGGAAGAGATTCACCGTGTGTTCGAGGAGTGGATCCGCGAAAAGCCCGAGCAATGGATGTGGATCCACCGCAAATGGGCGAAGGTCTAGTCAAAGCCGGATCAACGGCTACCTCTTCCGGTAAGCCACACGATTTGCGCCTTTCGGCGAATATATGCAGCGCAACAATAAGGCTATAGACTGTCTTCCAGACCGAGTCCCGCAAGAGGAGCGAAACCGTGAAGACACCCGGAGCCTTTTACAAGCCGCTTGCCATCGGAGCACCGGCCCCTTTCCGGGAGCTCCCGGTCGCTCTCGAGCGGATGATTCATTTTGTTCCGCCGCACATCGAAAAAATGCGCAGCAAGGTTCCGGACCTCATCAGCAAGGTCGACGTTGTTCTCGGCAATCTCGAGGACGCAATTCCGGCAGATGCCAAGATCGACGCCCGCCGTGGCTTCATACAACTGGCGCAGGACAACGACTTTGGCCAGACCGGTCTCTGGACCCGGGTCAACTGCCTCAACAGCCCGTGGTTTCTCGATGATCTGCTGGAGATCGTGCCGGCGGTCGGCGACAAGCTGAATGTGATCATGCTGCCGAAAGTGGAAGGCCCCTGGGACATTCACTATCTGGATCAGCTTCTGGCCCAGCTGGAAGCGCGTTCCGGGATCCAGACCCCCATCATGATCCACGCCATTCTGGAAACGGCAGAGGGGGTGAAGAACGTTGAGGATATTGCCGCCGCAAGCCCGCGCATGCATGGCATGAGCCTGGGTCCGGCGGATCTGGCGGCTTCGCGCGGCATGAAAACAACCCGCGTCGGCGGAGGCCATCCGGATTACGCCGTGCTCTCGGACGCAACAGATGGCGGCGCACGAACCGTCTATCAGCAGGACTTGTGGCATTACACCGTCGCCAAAATGGTCGATGCCTGCCTGTCTTACGGTTTGAAGCCGTTTTATGGCCCGTTTGGAGATTTTTCCGACCCCGATGCCTGCGAAAGCCAGTTCCGCAATGCGTTCCTGATGGGCTGTCTCGGTGCCTGGTCCTTGCATCCAACCCAAATCGATCTGGCCAAACGGGTGTTCAGCCCCGAGCCGGACGAAGTTGCCTTCGCGAAGAAGATCCTCGATGCCATGCCCGATGGCACTGGTGCGGTGATGATTGACGGCAAGATGCAGGACGATGCGACCTGGAAACAGGCGAAAGTCATCGTGGATCTTGCGAAGCTGGTTGCCAGCAAGGATCCCGATCTCGCCAAAATTTACGGTCTTTAGAGACTTTCCTGGATATACTGGATCTGGTTATCGGTAACAGATAAGCGCTTGCCATCATGCTGGACACACGCTATTTGCTGGATTTTCCGCTGGTCAGGTTGATAAAATGCGTACCGCGAAGTTCAAAATCGGCCAGGTTGTACGGCACCGGATCTATCCGTTCCGGGGAGTGATTTTCGACGTCGATCCAACCTTCAGCAACACGGAAGAATGGTGGGATGCCATTCCCGAAGAAGTGCGCCCGATGCGTGATCAGCCCTTCTATCATCTGCTCGCCGAAAACGAAGAGACCGAGTACGTCGCTTATGTGAGCGAGCAGAACCTCGTGCCCGACATCACCGGTGAACCGATCCGCCATCCCCAGCTGGACGAGATCTTCGAAGAACAATCGGACGGATCCTACCTGCCGCGCTCTGTCGATCTTCATTAGGCTGCCTCACTTGGGCGCCAGCCCCTCTTTCGCAGCCCGATCCCTCTGTACCATATAAAAAAACGCCGCCCCCGGAAACCCGTGAGCGGCATTTTCTTTTTATTCAATGATGCCGCAAGCGGAACGCTTATTCAGAACCCTTCTGGGCATCAATCAGCTTCTGGCGGGCTTCGTCGGCGCGGCGCTGAAGCTCGGATTGGAGTTTTTCCTGCTTCTTCTGCAGTTCTGCGACATCCATCGGAGCGCCGTCATAAACCTTGGTGAAGCCGATCAGCGTCAGCTCAAGCGGGATCGCCTTGGCCTGCTGGTTCAACGTGGTCAGGATCAGCTTCCCCCCCTGCTTCATCGAATTGATGAAAGCATCGTCAATCACCATCTCGGAATAGCAGGCGTTGGGGAAGCAAATACCGTATTTTGCCTGAGACTGCTTGCCGCCATCGACCTGAACCCGAAGGCCCGGCTGGATCAGCATGCCTGTCGGCACCGCGACCAAAAGGGTCTTGCGGGCTTCACCATCGATTTCCCGGATCGCAACAGAACTCAGAAACTGGCCGGTATTGGTGCGCAGTTCCTGGGTGATCAGGCAGATTTCCTTGTTCACCTTTGGATCAACGTTACAAACCTTGACCCAAGGGGAGTCCTGCTCTTCGCTCTGTGCGGACACCGTCCCCGCAGAAGAGGAGATTGCCAGCGCAGCCACTGCGCAGCCGATCAATCCTCTTTTGAAAAAATCTTTCATTCGAACCATCCTCAATCGTCCGTCCGCGAAACCTGTCGCCGTTCTGATGCATTCCATCAGCAACTTCAAGTGCCTCGCGTTCACTTAACCTTATGAAACACCCTTGCGTGAAGATTTGGGCAAGAGGGTGACCGATATGCAACGCATCTGAAAAAGCCGGGAATCCTGTATAACCAAGCCATTCTGCCTCCCGCCCCATCGAAGTTTGTTTACCATGTGGTAGCATTTCGCGGAGAATCAAAATCTCTGAGAAGTGATCATGATCCGTATTATTCTTGCCCGATTTGCGCGCAGCGCATGCCTGACCGGCCTCCTCACTCTTGTTGGGGCATCAGGTTTTGCCGTCCTATCGCCCGTATATGCGGCGGATGAGACCGTTCCCTCGGTGCATGCCATATCCATGCATGGCGACCCTGCGCTGCCACCGGATTTTGTTTCCCTGCCCTATGCTGAGCCGGATGCCCCAAAAGGTGGCGTGCTGACACTCGGCGTGCAAGGCACCTTCGACAGCCTCAACTCCTTCATCGTTCAGGGCGGCTGGACAAGCGCGCGCGGCATGAAAGAACGCCAGTTCGGCAACAATATCTTTGAAAGCCTCTTGATGCGCTCCTACGCGGAGCCCTTCACGCTCTATGCCCATCTGGCAGAAAGCGTGCGTATGCCAGACAACCGGGAGTGGATCGAGTTCACCTTGAACCCGAAGGCCAAGTTCTCCGATGGATCACCGGTGACCGTTGAAGATGTTGCCTTTTCCTTCGACATCATCCGCGACAAGGGGCGGCCACCGTACCGCAACTGGTACAGCAAGATCATCCGCAAGGAATTTCCGTCTGAACGGACCATCCGGCTGGTTTTTGAAAATGGCGACAACCGCGAGCTGCCGCTGTTGATCGCTCTGGCCCCGATCCTGTCTAAAGCCAACACGGATGCGGAGAATTTCGACAAGTCGACGCTGACCCCTCCGGTGGGAACCGGCCCCTATGTGTTTGCCGAAATCGATCCGGGAAAGCGCGTTGTCTACAAGAAAAACCCTGACTATTGGGCCAAGGATCTGCCGGTAAAGGCCGGGTTCGACAATTTCGATGAGATCCGGGTCGAGTACTTCCGGGATGAAACGTCTCTGCAGGAAGCCTTCAAGAAGGGCTTGATCGATGTTCTGCAATTCCGTGACCCGGTGCGCTGGAAGACCGGATTCGACTTTCCCGCGGCGAAAGACGGCCGTGTCATCCAGGAATCCTTTAAACTTGGAACGCCGGCAAACATGCAGGGTATCGCGTTCAACACCCGGCGCCCGGTCTTTTCGGATGTCCGTGTACGCAGAGCCCTTTCCATGCTGTTCGATTTCGAATGGGTGAACAGAAACATCTATTATGGGCTCTACGAACGCACCGGCGGCTTCTGGGACAATTCCGAACTGTCTTCCATTGGCCGGCCTGCGGATGAGCGGGAACGGGCATTGCTTGCAAAGTTTCCCGATGCCGTGACACCCGATGTCATGGATGGCACCTGGCGTCCGGCCCAGGCAGACGGCTCGGGCCGGGATCGCAAGGTTCTGCGGGGGGCCCTGACCGAGTTCAAGAAAGCCGGATATGAGCTGAAGGACCGCAAACTGATCAACTCGGCCACAGGCGAGCCGTTGACGTTTGAGATCCTGACCAAAAACGAAGATGAGGAAAAGCTCGCCCTAGCCTTTGTCCGGACACTGAAGCTGCTCGGCATCGAAGTGTCCGTGCGGACAGTCGATCCATCGCAATTCGAGGACAGGCGTATCAAGCGCGAATTCGATATGGTCTTCAACACTTGGTATGCGTCTCTGTCCCCCGGCGGCGAGCAATACGGCCGCTGGTCCAGCCAGGCGGCGGACGCGGAAGGCTCCTTCAACATTGTCGGCGCCAAAAACCCGGCCATCGATGCGCTGATCGACGCAATGGTTGGTGCCCGCACCAAGGAGGACTTTGTCTCCACGGTCCGCGCCTTCGACCGGGTTCTCATATCCGGGGCCTATGCTGTGCCTCTCTATCATGTCCCGGATATCTGGATGGCTCACTGGGACACAGTGTCCCCGCCAGCCAAACATTCTCTTTATGG
>JBNKOQ010000029.1:0-16278 GCA_050294735.1 Roseibium sp.
ATCAAAAAATCAAGAAAGACGGCTCCGGCAAGCCACCGGCGCTAAACCTCATCGAGAACCCCGACATTTTGTCGACCATAGGCCACGATGAAAAGTTGCGCCCCTCCCTGTTGATCGGTTTTGCCGCCGAAACGCAAAACCTTATCGAGAACGCCCGCGGCAAACTGGAACGCAAGCGTGCCGACTGGATCGTCGCCAATGACGTCAGCCCGGAGACCGGTATCATGGGCGGCGACGCCAATACGGTCCGGATCGTCAGCAAAGATGGTGTGGAGGATTGGCCCGCGCTGGACAAAACGGAGGTCGCCCGCCGCCTTGTCGCCCGCATCGCGGAACAGATTGGTCCCGTGGCCTCCTGACCTCAGGCCGCTTCGGCAACCGGGAAGCGGAAGTAGCTCATGCTGAGCGAACCGTGGGAATAGCTGCGGTGAAGCAGCTCCGCGGGAAGAGCGGTGCCGGACGCTCCCATGGCAAAGAACAGCGGCAGAAAATGTTCATCTGAAGGGTGGGCCTGCCGAAACCCTGGCGCCGCGTTCAAATCTGAAAACCAGCCAACATCGCCCTTGCCAAGTCCCTCATCGACCCAGGCATCGAACGCCATGGCCCACTCGGCGGGCGGCGTGCCTTCCGGAGCGATTTCCCGGAGGTTGTGCGTCGTGCTGCCGGAGCCAATCAGCAGGATTCCTTCACGGGCCAGCGGAGACAGCGCACGTCCGAGATCATGTACGCTCTCGGGCGTGCTGCCAAAGGGCAGGGACACCGCCACAATTGGAACAGACAGATCAGAAAAGGCGAGCGAAAGAGGGACCCACGCTCCATGATCCAAGCCCCAGGACGCGTCTTCCCGGGCATCGATCCCTGCAGCCTTCCAGCAATCCATCACCTGAGAAACAAGCTCTGCACTGGCTTCCGCCGGATATTGAATGTCATAGAGGGCTTTTGGAAAACCGCGAAAGTCATGGATGGTTTTCAACGGTCCGGGGGCAGATACGCGCTGCCCCTCCGTTTCCCAATGTGCGGACAGAACAACAATGCCTTTTATCTCAGGCAGCTGCTCCCCCAAAGTCCGCAGAAACCGGTGTGCGGGAATGTCGGTAAGCGCCAGCATCGGTGATCCGTGGGCGAGGAACAACGGCGCAATTCCAAACTCGTCAGTGCTGTCAGCAGACATTGCCATGGTCTTCTCCGTCTCAAGATACAGCGGTAGCGGGGTAGGGGTGCCCGGATCACCGACTGTACCTCATAAGATGGTCTCTGCGCGTCACGTTGAGAAGCCGCAAAGTTGTCACCTAGCCGTTCAGCTTTTTCGAACAATCGCCAAGAATATCCGTCATTGATCACAAAAAGCCGGAGCAGCAGAGCCGCCCCGGCTTGATTTCCACTCAAAGTGCCGGCCTCAACAGGGCCGCGTATCAGAAACCGATATTGATGAGCTGTACCCTGCGGTTCACCTTCGAATCCGGGTTTGCCGGATCCCGCAGCTGTTCTTCGCCGAGACCGACAGCCTCCAGCTGTCCTGGCGGTACACGAAACGTGGTCACAAGCGCCTCCCTGACCGCCTTCGCCCGCCTCAGGGACAGTTCCAGATTATAGGTGCGGTCGCCTTTTGCATCGGTGTGCCCCACGACAAAAAACCGCTGGCCAATCAGGTAAGGCGTATGCAGAGCGTCCGCGATAACACCCACGGTTTCATAGGACTCCGGTTTGATCCTGTCGGAATCGAAATCGAAGGTGATTTCGACATTGAACTGCCGGAGTTTGGCCAATTTGGCTGCCAGGGGAAGCACCTCAGTGGAATTGTCTCCCGGATACTTCTTGATCTGGTCCAGAGCCTGCCGCTGCAACTCGTCGGCCGTTATTTCGACCTTGGTTTGCGCGCCCTGAAGCGAATTGATGATTTCATTCCGGGACAGCGCGGTCTGGGCGAAAGATGCGGAAACACCCATGCACAGCGCAAGACCCAGGCTCGCCAGTCCCACGGAATGGAGGGAAATGGATTTCATGACATTACCTCAACTCTTGAATGACGGGCTTAGCGGTAGCCGGCGGCGTCGATCGCCTGATTGCATTTGTTACCGACAGATTTCTGAGCCTTCAGAAGACAGCGAAGAACATTGCCATTACCCGGTTTGACCAGATTGCAGCGCTGTTGAATGTCCCTGTCACAGAGCTTCGGGACCGCAGCCTGTGCGGCGAACCGCGCTTCCAGCAGCCCGGCCACCTTGACCCAATCGGCCTGGCATTGTGCCGAGATTTTCGACTTGTTCCGGTCCAGGCACTTACCGATTTCATTGTTGCCGAGATTCTCGGTCTTGCAGTAGGTGTTGATGTCCTTGCCACAGCTATTGCCAAGAATCTTGATGGCATCGGCAAAGCCAACAGTCTGTGCCAAGGCCGGCACTATTGAGCCGGCAAGAAACCCGGCCATAATAAGAGTTTGATATATTTTCACGCGAAAACCTCCAGCCTCACTCCCCAAAAGACAACCCTGACAGTCTTTCACTCCAGGTCATTTCACGCAAGGTCAGGTTGCGAGTTCCGTAGAGACAAACCCGAAGCGGTTGACAAGACACGGGCAAAACCACTCTTTACGGCAACCCCGTCCCTATTATCTCAGGAGCCCATATGACTGTCCGCCTGGAACTGAAACGTTTGCCCCATGGCCTGGATTTGCCGCTCCCGGCATATCAATCCGATCTGGCAGCCGGGCTGGATCTCCTGGCAGCAGTAGAGGCGCCACTCGTGCTGGAACCGGCCAAGCGGATGCTGGTGCCGACCGGCCTCTCCATGGCCCTTCCCGCAGGTTTCGAGGGCCAGGTCCGTCCGCGTTCGGGTCTGGCTGCCAAGAATGGCGTCACGGTACTCAACACGCCGGGCACCATCGACGCGGATTACCGGGGCGAAGTGAAAGTTATCCTGATCAACCTCGGCGAGGAGGCATTCACAATCGAACGGGGCGCGAGGATTGCCCAGCTCGTTGTCGCCCCTGTTCTTCAGGCGGATATTGTCGAGGTCGAAACCCTATCCGAAACCACGCGCGGCACAGGCGGCTTCGGTTCGACGGGCACCGGTTCATGACATCTCCCAAGCTGGTCATCTTCGATTGCGACGGCGTTCTTGTTGACACCGAGCGCGTTGCCAACAGGGTTCTTGCCGAAGTCATGACAGATCTCGGCATTGCCATGGACGGCCCGACCTGCCAGCGGACCTTCATGGGCCGAACACTGGAATCCGTTCAGACAATGGCCGAGGAAATGTGCGGCAAAAAACTGCCCGGCGATTGGCCCGACCAGATCCGGGAAAAGGATCTCAAAGCCTTCGCGGCAGGAATCGACCCCATTGCCGGCATTCGCGATGTCATTGCCTTTCTGAACGACCGGGGCATTCCCTATTGCGTTGGCTCCTCGGGAAAATACGAGAAAATGCACGCAACCCTTGGCAGCGCCGGGCTGCTGGATCTCTTCCGCGATGTTCTCTTTTCCGCCCAGGATTGCGCTGCCGGCAAGCCGGCTCCGGATATTTTTCTTCTTGCGGCAAAGGGCATGGGCGTCGAACCAACAAGATGTGCTGTGGTCGAAGACAGTGTTCCGGGCGTCATGGCGGCACGCAGCGCGGGCATGAGAGTTTATGGATATGCGGCAGATCCCGCCTGTGACAGGCACGCCATGACCGAAGCCGGGGCAATTCTGTTTGACGATATGACACGCCTTCCCGACCTGCTCATTTCGCGATAACGCCAAAATCCGGATTTTAATTCCTCGCAATCGAGCCCGTTTGCCCCTAGTTTTCGAAGATCGAACAAGCCTGAAAAGGCAGTTGATTTTGGGAGAACGCCATGACCGATAAAAAGCCCGGACGGGGCCGGATTTATTCCTCCATAACAGAAACCATCGGCGACACGCCCATCGTGCGCCTGGACCGGCTGGCCCATGCTCACGGGGTCAAGGCCAACCTCCTTGCCAAGCTCGAATTCTTCAACCCGATTTCCAGCGTCAAGGACCGGATTGGCGTCGCCATGGTCGAAGCCATGGAGCGCGAGGGTAAAATCGAGGCTGGAAAATCCGTTCTGGTGGAACCGACGTCCGGCAACACCGGTATCGCCTTGGCCTTTGTTGCCGCCGCCAAGGGCTACCGGCTGATTCTGGTCATGCCCGAAACCATGTCTGTCGAGCGGCGCAAGATGTTCAAGATCCTTGGTGCCGAGCTGGAACTGACCGATGGGGCAAAAGGCATGAAGGGTGCCATCGGGCGGGCGCAGGAACTGGTCGATGAAATTCCGGACGCGGTTATGCCGCAACAGTTCGAGAATCCGGCCAACCCGGAAATCCATCGCAATACGACCGCGGAAGAAATCTGGAATGACACGGACGGCGCCGTTGATGTCTTCGTGTCCGGGATTGGTACGGGCGGCACCATCACTGGCGTTTCCCAGGTCCTGAAGGCTCGCAAGCCAGACATCCATGTGGTCGCCGTTGAACCAGCTGACAGCCCAATCCTGTCTGGCGGCAATCCCGGCCCGCACAAGATCCAGGGCATCGGCGCTGGCTTCGTGCCTGGCGTCCTCGACACGTCGGCTTTCGATGAGGTGGTCACTGTCGCCAATGAAGATGCCTTTGCCATGGCACGTGAAGTCGCGAAAACCGAAGGCGTGCCTGTCGGTATTTCCTCCGGCGCCGCGTTGACGGCCGCCATCAAGGTCGGCCAGCGGGACGACATGGCGGGCAAGACAATTGTCGTTATCATCCCGTCCTTCGCCGAACGCTATCTGTCGACAGCCCTGTTCGAGGGGCTTTAATCACAACTGCAAGCAAGGGGCGGGTGCCGATCGGCCCCTTGCTATTCCTTCCCGCTCCAGGCCCTCATTCAATCCAGATATCTGACCATCTCGGTCGCCGACTTGAACCCGAAAATGAGTTCAAACCATCCTGTTTTCATGACAGGTCCCGGACGAAATCCCTGTTTTTCGTATAATGCCTTGGCACGCGGATTGGTGTCTATCACATCGAGGCGAACATGCGAGCAACCTCGCCGCCTGCCTTCCGCGAACACCGCTTCCAGCAGCTTTGTGCCAATTCCCTGACTTCTGGCGGTTGCGGATACAAAGATCCCGTCCATCAGGAACTCGCCCTCTTTGAGGTCCCGTTCGAGCGTGTCGAGAAGCAGCCCGCGCCAAAGACCGCCAAAGGGTCCGTAAGCATGGATCAGATCCGAAAGGCCGCCACCAACAAATGCGCCATCTTTGGTTTTGAATCCTGCAACTCCGAGAAGCTCTCCAGCTGATGACAAAGCACAAATGGAATGAGACGGGTCAATCACCCGCTCCAGAAAACACAGAGCTTTCTTTTCGGGTTTCATCACCGGTCCCAGCTTGCCCGCAAAGGCTTGCCAGAAAAGCGCTGCAACATCGCAACGCAAGTCTTCAGGGAACCCATGGCGGACCTCTATCCGCCCGTCTCCCGTTTCACCGCAAGTCACCGGACGATTACCGCCGTTCCGGTCGCGCTGACCATCAGCATGGAGCCGTTTTGACCAACGGTCTCATAGTCGAGATCGACACCGATCACCGCGTTCGCCCCCATGGCCGCAGCCTGTTGCTGCATTTCATGCAGGGCAATCTGGCGTGCCTTGGCAAGTTCCTCCTCATAGGCACCGGAGCGGCCACCGACGATATCCCGGATGCCGGCGAACAAATCCTTGAAGAGGTTGGCCCCCAAAATGGCTTCGCCGGTCACGATGCCCTTGTAGTCGGCAATCTCCCTGCCTTGAAGCGTATTCGTCGTGGTTGTCAGCATTCCGGACGTCCTCCTCATGATATGTCTAGCTAAACATGGGGAAGGCAATCGGTGATGCCAAGACTGCGGTCCCGCCCCGCTCCATTTTACTGTCCCGCCGATCTATTCGGTGTAGGTCCGGTATTCCCCATCCTGCAAAAACGGCACGCTCTCCGAGACGTTCAGATCCACAGCAATCTCCACGTCCTGAGGAAAACCCTTTTCGTGTAACTCACGACCCGAAACGCTGTCGAAGATAACTTCCCGGAGGGAGGGGACCGCACTCAGGTATGCATCGCGGACAATCCGTGCCTCGGGCGAAAAACGGCCCGACAATTCCGATAAGATAGCACCCGCCCCCAACAGATCCTCTATCGCCGGGCGCAAGCTTCCATCCGGCCACAGCTCTCCCGCCGGGATCACGGCAACCGTTCCGCCATCAGCGATTTGCGCTGCCGCACGGGCGGCCGATACGGCATTTCTCAAACACCCAGCCAGAACAGGCTTTCCCTTTGCGGCATGAGAAATCCGAGATCCGTTGGGCGAGGGCAGGATGAGCCGAGTCCCGGTGGGGATCGCCTGTAAAGTTGGCGCCGACAGGCTGAAGGCAACTTCGGGATCCGACCGCTTGCCCGCGAGCAACGCATCGAGCCGGACCGCTTCATCCTGCGCGGCCTGCCGGTCCTGAATAGGAAACGGGATGACCGAGGCACCTCGCGCGCACGCGATGTCGACGCAGGTCGAGAACGACAAGACATCGACGATAACCAGCACATCCGCCTGAGGCAGCAGAGCCTCCATGCCACTCTTCCCCCATTCGCAAAGTAGCTGCATCCCTTCCTCCTCACGCGCCGCGAGAACCCGGGCAGACGTTCCGTGGCTCCTGTTTAGCGATGATGAAGTATCCGCCCCAGCGTGTTCATCAGAACCTGCGCCGCCAGCGTGCTGGTGGAGCCGGTCGGATCGTAATCCGGGGCAACTTCGACCAGATCCAGACCAACGATGGAGCCCCGCTTGGCCAGTCCATCGATGAATTCCAGGATCTCGTAGTAGAGAAACCCGCCATGGCTTGGCGTTCCCGTGCCGGGCGCAATGGAAGGATCGAAGGCATCGATATCGATGGTGAGGTAGTAGCGCTTGCCCGCAGGGATTCGCACCAGCATACCCTCCACACCCAGCTTGCGGAAATGCCGGACCGACTGAATGTCGGACCCCATGCGGCGGGCGTCCTCATAGCCATCCCGGGCGGTCGAGGAGACATTGCGAATGCCGATCTGGCTCAGGCCGGTGACATATGGTTTTTCCGCCGCGCGGCGCATCGGATTGCCATGCCCGTAGCGCACCCCATGGCGCTCATCGACAAAATCCAGATGCGCATCGATCTGCACCACATGAACCGGCTCCTGATCGTCGAATGCATTGATGCAGGGAATGTTGATCGAATGGTCACCGCCCAGCACGACGGGAAGAGCGCCCGCAGCCAGGATCTTACGCACCCCGGCTTCGATATTGGCGTGGCTCTGGATCGTATCCGTATGGATGATATCCGCGTCGCCAATATCCACGATCCGGGTCGTGTCCGCCGGCAGATAGGTGATGTCGTCTTCGAAATCATAGGCGCCGGCATGACCGAACGAGAACAGAGTGGAGGCCTCCCGTATGCCGCGAGGGCCCATCCGGGCGCCAGACCGCCACTGGGTTCCCATGTCGAAGGGAGCCCCCAGAACGGCGACATCCGCATCAATCGCGTCCCAATCGGGCTGATAGGGAAACTTGCCGAAGGTGCAAATGCCGACAAACGGCAGATTCAGCCGCCCTGTTTCATAACCATGCGAGGACAAAACACATCTCCTTAACCGACCTGAAGAGTGACAGCTTAGGCGACGGGAGCAGTGAAGTTCAGCCTCTTTTTCAGGCGTTTGGCGGAAGATGCAAAAACGCCCGGTACTTGACCGGGCGCCGATGCTGCTTTGCTGCGGTTCGATCAGCGCACGTCGAGAAAACCGATAATCTTGCGCACGTCCTTGAGGATCGGTTCCGCGATGGCATTCGCCTTTTCGGCACCATCCTTGAGGATCGCGTCGATTTCCGAGGGCTCCGCCAACAGACGGCGCATTTCATTGGTCATCGGCGACAATTTGTCGACCGCCAGATCCGACAAGGCCGGCTTGAAGGCCGAGAATTGCTGCCCCCCGAACTCAGACAGGACCTCGTCCTTGGTCTTGCCGGACAACGCCGCGAAGATGCCCACCAGATTGTCCGCTTCCGGACGGCCCTGCAGCCCATCGACTTCGCTGGGAAGAGCTTCCGGATCGGTCTTGGCCTTCTTCACCTTCTTGGCGATGGCGTCCGCGTCGTCGGTCAGGTTGATGCGCGACAGGTCCGATGGATCGGACTTGGACATCTTCTTCGTTCCATCACGCAAAGACATGATGCGGGTCGCGGGACCTGCAATCATCGGCTCGGTCAGCGGGAAGAAGACTTCGTCAGGTGTCTCCGGTGACGGAGTGGGATTGGGAACACCCAGCCCTAGATCCTTGATCGTCTCCGCGAAATCATGATTGAACTTGGTCGCAATATCGCGGGTCAGTTCCAAATGCTGCTTCTGGTCGTCGCCAACTGGCACATGGGTTGCCCGATAGGCCAGAATATCGGCAGCCATCAGGCTCGGATAGGCCAGCAGGCCGAGCGAGGCGTTTTCCCGGTTTTTCCCTGCCTTGTCCTTGAACTGGGTCATCCGGTTCATCCAGCCGATCCGCGCGACACAGTTGAAAATCCAGGCCAGTTCGGAATGAGCGGGAACCTGCGACTGATTGAAGATGATCGACTTCTTCGGATCGATGCCCGAGGCGATATAAGCCGCCGTTACTTCACGGGTCGCAGCCTGCAATTCACCGGCAGCCGGAAACCCCGCAGTGATGGCATGCAAGTCGACAACGCAGAAGATGGTTTCCATCTGGTCCTGCAGCGGAACCCAGCGGGACACCGCGCCAAGATAATTGCCGAGATGAAGATTGCCTGTCGGCTGAACGCCGGAAAAGACACGGTCCTTGAACGCCGTCATGTTCTGTCCCTGATGTGCAAGAGGCCGGTTGGAAGGGCTCTTGGGGTGATTGGTGGCCCGGTCTTACGGCACCGGGCGGAGGTCATGCAAGAGATCTCACCTTTCAAGGTGAAATTCACCTTCAGGTGTTGCGCCGCTTCAACGTTTTCAAATGCCCGATGAGATTGCTGCCGCCGGTTATTTGCGCGAATAGGGCGAACACCGCCATGCCAATGAACACGAGAACAGCGAGGCCGGCGATGCGGCCGGCAAGGTGAGGACCTGATATCCAGGGCGAGAGAAAGATCGACGCGAAATGCACGGCAACGCCCATCAGCGCACTGGCCAGCAGGATGAGACAAAGCTTCTTCAGCACCAGCAAATCCGGTGAGAAATGCCCGCGCCGCCACAGCACGACCACAAGAAGACCTGTGTTGACCCAGCCGGCGATGGTCGTTGCAAGCGCGATCCCAACGTGTTGCAAAAAAGGAAAGAATGCCAGCGACAAAACCACATTCACCGTCATCCCCACTGCAGCGAACCACATCGGGGTTTTGGTGTCTTCACGCGCGAAATACCCAGGCGAAAACACCTTGTTCAGCACAAAGGCAGGCAGGCCGAAGGCAAAAGCCGCCAGGGCCGCAGCGGTGCCATCGGTGGCAACAGCATCGAACCGGCCTCTTTCGAAGAGAACCGAAACGATTTCATGGGGCAGAACCGCCAGGGCGACAGCCGAAGGCAAGGTCAGGACAAGCGAGAATTCCAGCGCGTTGTTCAGGCTGCGCTGGTACTGGTCCTCATGTCCTGAGCGCAGCTGCCTCGTCAGGCTCGGCAGCAGCACCACACCAATGGCTATGCCGATCACACCGAGTGGCAGCTGATAGAGACGATCCGCATAATAAAGCAGGGCATTGGCACCATCCTGCAGCGAGGCGATCACCTGGCCAACCGCCACATTTATCTGTGTCACACCACCGGCGATAACTCCCGGCACGCCCAGCGCGAGCAGTTTTTTCACGGACGGTGTGAAACGCGGACGCCGAACCGGTATCTTGAACCCCAGGCGTTTGAGATCCCAGATAACGACAGCAAGCTGCACAATCCCCGCGAAGGTCACCCCTGAAGTCAGGATAATCCCGAGGGTGAACTCATCCTCGACGCCCGCGAAAATCACACCACCCAGAATAATGCTCATCACAACATTGAGCATCACAGGAGCCAAAGCCGCTGCAGCGAACCTTTGATAGGTGTTCAGGATCCCGCCGATAAAGGCCAGCATCGACATAAAGATCAGATAGGGGAAGGCGATCCGCGACATCAAAACCGTCAGATCGAACTTGAGCACGTCTCCAACAAAGCCTGGAGCCAGGGCCCACACCACAAATGGCATGAAGATCTGCGCCAGAGCCGTCAGGACCAAAAGGCAGAACAGCAAACCCGCACCGATTTCACCTGCGAACCGCCGCGCACCATCCTCGCCCTCTTCCTCGACGGCTCTGCCAAAAAGCGGAATGAAGGCGGAGTTGAACGCGCCTTCGGCAAACAGGCGGCGAAAGAGATTGGGGAGCCGGAACGCCACGACAAAGGCATCGGCAACCGGCCCGGTTCCAACCGCCGCGGCCAGCAACGTGTCGCGGACAAAGCCGAGCACACGGCTGGCCATGGTCGCACCGCCAACAGTCGCGAAATTCTTCAATAGGCTCATGTTTCAAATCTCATGACCCCGGGACGCCCCGGCGGCGGTGATAATGGATCAGGAAGCCTGACGGGAGATTGGAGCCGCGGCGCTCATATCGAGCTCTCCATCAACGGCTGCCGACAATCTTTGCTGAATGATCTGCTGCCGGCCAACGTTGGCGATCTTCTGCCCGGTCAGATCTGTCACGTAGAAAACGTCGACAACCCGCTCGCCGAAGGTCGAAATATGTGCCGAACCGATGTTGAGGTTCAGCGTCGCGATCGATCTTGTCAGGTCAAACAAAAGCCCCGGACGATCCAGGCCGGAAACTTCCAGAACGGTGTATTCATCGGACCAGGAGTTGTTGACCAGAACATCCGCTTCAACCTTGAAGGCTTTCATCCTGCCTTTGACCGAAGACTTCTTGACCGCGTTCTCCGGCAAGGGCGCATCGCCGCGAAGAGTCTTGTCGATCAAATCCGTAATCCGCAGGCCACGCCTGCGTTCATCGGCATCGTCCGGCAATTCCCGGCTGATGAAAATCGTATCGAGCGCAAATCCGTCAGTCGTCGTATCGATCTGGGCATCGACGATGTTCGCCCCCGTCACAAAACAGGCTCCGGCGATCACCGACAGCAAACGCGGATGGTCGGGCGCCAATACGCTGATCTCCGTCACGCCCTCGAAGGAATGAGGCGTGACCTCAAAAGCAAGCTGGTCCCGATTTTCATCTGCCTTGCGGATAAG
Organism: Roseibium sp.; assembly: GCA_050294735.1. GTDB lineage: Bacteria > Pseudomonadota > Alphaproteobacteria > Rhizobiales > Stappiaceae > Roseibium. The sequence continues at coordinate 11,240 of JBNKOQ010000029.1, forward strand.
CTCTGCCTGCGCAAGCGCCCGCTGGGGATCGATGCGCAGCCAATAGGCTTTGTAATGGCGGTTGACGTAGGCCTGCCGCTCCTCTTCGGTCCAGTGGCCGAGTTTTCCGAGAAGCGTTTCCTTCGCCTCCTCAACGGCCTGGCGGTGAGAAATCTTGGTATGCCCGCCGGTCAAATGCGGCTCGCATTCATAATAAAGCGTGCGCAGCAACTGGCCTTTCCAGCCGTTGAACACGCCGGGGCCAACGGCCCGGATATCAGCAACCGTCAGGATCAGCAGCAGCTTCAACCGTTCCATCGACTGCACCATATTGGCAAAGTCCGTGATCGTCTTGCGGTCGGACAGGTCTCGCGACTGGGCAATGGTGCTCATGTCGAGGTGGTGTTCAATCAGCCAGGCAACCGTGTCGGTTTCCGAATTGGACAAGCCGAAACGCGGGCAAAGCTTGCGTGCGATACGGGCCCCGCCAATGGAGTGGTCCTCCGGACGCCCCTTGGCAATGTCATGCAGGAACATCGCAACGTAAAGCAGCTTGCGGGTCTGCAGCGTCCGGATCAACTCGGTCGACAACGGGTGATTTTCTCCGCTGTCGCCCCGCTCGATCTCGGACAGGACGCCAATGGACCGGATCAGATGCTCGTCTACGGTGTAGTGATGATACATGTTGAACTGCATCATCGCGACGACCTTGCCAAATTCCGGCACGAACCGCCCAAGAACTCCCACCTCATTCATCTTGCGCAGTGTTTTTTCAGGATTGTTGCGCGATGTCAGAATAGCCAGGAACAGACGGTTGGCTTCCGGATCCATCCGCAACGACCGGTCAACAAGCTTCAGTGACCGGCGGATCAGCTTTGTCAGTTCCGGATTGAGATTGTAGCCGTTCTTGTCCGCGATCTGGAACACCCTCAAGAGGTTGGTCGGATCGTCGTTGAAGACATTGCCGGACACCGCATTCAGGCGGTTGTTTTCAATGACAAAGCCCGGAAAACCGTCGACCGGTTTCGCCGTTCCGGGCGCCCGCCCGACGCGAAAACGGCGCATCAGGCCCGTGAGCCCCTGGCCGCGCGGCTCCTTGACATGCTGTCCTTCCAGCGCCGCGCAGAGGATGCGGGTCAAATCCCCAACGTCCTTCGCGACGAGGAAATAATGTTTCATGAAGCGCTCGACGTCTTTCATCCCGGGATGCTGGGTGTAACCGAGACGAATGGCAATTTCGCGCTGGACCTCGAAAGACAGGCGCTCTTCCGGCCGCCCGGTCAGGAAGTGCAGATGGCAGCGCACAGCCCAGAGAAAATCCTCGGATTTGATGAAGCGGTTATATTCGGAGCGCGACAGAACGCCCTTTTTGACCAGCTCGGACTGGGAACGCACCTGATAATGGTATTTGGCAATCCAGAACAGGGTATTCAGATCGCGAAGGCCACCCTTGCCCTCCTTGATATTCGGTTCCACCAGATACCGTGATGTGCCCTGACGCCGGTGCCGGTCGTCCCGCTCCTGCAACTTGGCAGCAATAAACTCCGAACTTGTCCCGGCAATAACCTCATCGTTAAACCGCTGCACCAATTCATTGTAGAGCGCTTCATCACCCCAGATATGGCGCGCCTCCAGGATTGCCGTGCGAATGGTCATGTCCTGCTTTGATAGGCGGATGCATTCATCAATGTTGCGGGTGGCGTGTCCGACTTTCAGGCCCAAATCCCAAAGCATGTAGAGGATGTATTCCACCACCTGCTCGCCCCAAGGGGTTTGCTTGTAAGGCAGCACAAACAGCAGATCGACGTCGGATCCGGGAGCAAGAGTGCCCCGGCCATAGCCTCCGACGGCGACAACGGACATGCGCTCGGCAGTCGATGGATTGGTGATCCGGTAGACGTGATAAAGCGCGAAATCATAAATGACGCGGATCAGCTCATCCTGAAGATACGACAGGCGTTTGGCGCATAGAATTCCACCGCCATCCTCATTGAGGCGCTGTTCGGCGAGGGCCCGGCCAGCCTTCATGGCCTCCTTTAGCTCAACCAGAACCTTGGCGCGGATTTTCAGATCCGAGCCGTCGCCATCGCTGTCCATCGTCAAGTCGCTCAAACGTTGACGCAAGGTGTCGGAATCTATGAGACCGGCGAGGTCTTCGTTGGACATTTTCATCAGTCAGGCCGTCTTCCGTCGTGGCATAAACCGGCCTCTGCCAGCTTATTCGCATCACTTCCTATAAGGGGCGGGAACATAATGCCGGGTAAAGGCATTGCAATGAAAGAAACCCGGCGAAACCGCGATTTTCGCCCTAAATGCCGTCTTTTACCGAAACCACCCGCAACTGATGCAGCAAATGAGCAAGGGATTCAGGCGACAGCCCGTTGATATTGGCTGCCAGGCGGTTTGCCAATTCCGTCGCCTGCGGATCCATCCCCGACGTATCGATCGTCACTTTCGGGTCAGATAGCTCGGCAAGGCGCTGAATTTCCTCCGCCTCATCCCAAATTACATTGAAATAGGCGATGATCCGCTGCACCAAGAACCAGGTCGGCTTGCCGCGTTTGCCATGCTCAAGGGCGGAAAGATAAGCGCTGGAGACAGAGAGGGCGCCTGCCATTTCCTTCAGGGATACGCCCCGTTTTTGACGCAGCTCGCGAATTTTTGCTCCAAGGGGAGTCACGATTTCACCTCCGCCTGCGAATTCGTACATAAAGCGCGCCAGACCCGCCATGCGTGACATGCGCTTCCTCATAACCGATCACCAGGGATCGCATATCCGGCATCGCCAGCCACTGTGGCACAACCCGCCGCAACACACCGCGCTCGCCTGTGAAGCCGCCATCCTGGCCGCGTGCGCCCTTGCCGGTGATTACCAGCACCACCTTATGCCCCGAGGCCTGGGCAGAATAAAGGAACCCGCGCAGACGCTCATGAGCCTGATGTTGAGTGAATCCATGCAAGTCGATACGAGAATCAATCGATTTGACGCCGCGCACAAGCTTTTTCCGGTAGCGGTGTTCAAGCTGATGCAAGGGTGGTGGTGAAACCGGTTTTTTGGCCGGGGCGGGCGCCTGGATGGCCGTCGCAGTCTCCGAAGACGGTTTTTCTCTTGCGGCCTTTCCATCAAGAATCTCTTTGAAGTCCTCCAGAGGCGGCGGGGGCAAGGTGTCCGCGTGCAGCGGGGTCAGTGTCTTGGTGACCTTGGCCCAAAGCTCCCGATCCTCGGGTGTCAGGCGGCCCTTCCCCCTTTTTCTGGAGGAACTCATCTGCTCGCGGCCTTTGTCCTGAACGGTTTCGGCACAAGAACCGTCATGCGGGCCGGATGATGGATTTCCCCGGCAAGCTGCCCTGCCTTGTCGCCGGAACCGATAAACAGATCACCCCGGGCGGCTCCCTTGATCGCCGAACCGGTGTCATCGGCGATCAACAGCTTGCGTATTGCCTTTTGCGATGTCTCGACCCCGGCCAAGTCCATCTCAACAAAAACAGGCAAACCGAGGGTCATGTGATCCAGATCCATAGCCAGGCTTCGGCCAGCAACCAACGGCAGTCCGGCTGCACCGATCGGGCCATCGAACTGGGGATCGACCTCAACCTCCCGGAAGAAGATAAACGACCGGTTCTGCGCAAGAAGCTCATCCCGGCGGTCAGGATTGTCCCTGAACCATTTGCGCAATCCCGCCATCGTCAGCTCATCCGGCGTGCCTTCACCGCGCTCCACCAGAACCTTGGCAACAGACGTATAGGGATGTCCGGTTTTGCCGGCATAGCCAACCCGCATGGTCTCACCATCCGGTAATTTCAGTCTGGCGGAGCCCTGAACATGGACAAAGAACGCATCGACAGGGTCCGCCAGATACACCAGTTCAAGATTCTCGCCGTCCAGCGCACCCTTCATGATCGCGCCACGGTCGGGCAGGGGGGCTATGCCAGTCCTGGTCTTGCGCCCATGGCTCAAATCCGCAGGCCAGCCCTTGGGCCGGTTCCGACTGGTCACCTGGACCAGCCCTTTTGGCGCTTTCAACAAAGGCGCTGCGAATACGGAATCCTCTGTCCGTGAGGCAGCGAGCTCCGGCTCGTAGTATCCGGTGACAAACCCTGCTTTATCGATGACATGGGGTTCGAACTCAGCCTCGAAAAACGCCCGCGCCGACTTTCCCGAGGCCTTCGCAGCGGCCATGCCTGACCGGCACAGTTCGCGGGCCCGGCTCACCGTCAAACGGTATGGCCCTTTTGAAAAACTGGATTCAGGAGCTCTGCAAAATCGCAGAAAAGCCAAAAGTGCCGCCTGGTGATCGTCCTCATCCCAGCCTTCCAGCTGATCAAACGTCGTTTTGACGACTGATCGGGGAAGATTTCGGCCTGCCGAAGCTGTTTCGCTTTTTGCTGTCAATATAAAAAGCGTCCCAAGCCCTAGACACAAGGCAAGTAATCCCGCGCGGCCGCGATGTGCGGTGTGGCGCCGCATTACTCTGCTGATTCGGTCGCGACCAGTTTCCAGTTCGGGTCCCGGGACGTCGTGTCACGGGCAAAGGTCCAAATGTCGATCACTTCGGTGACCTTGTTCGGGTCCCCGTCGATAACCTCGCCCGCCTTGTCGCGAGTCGCCGAAATCAGCTGGCTTTGCACCTTCACGGTCACCTGAGCCTGATTGGCTTTCAATGCCGCTTCCACGATCTCCGCCTTGTCGATCCCGACAAATGTGGATTCGATGGTCTCGCCACGTTTCTCACGTTCATCTATCGCGGCAACAAAGCCCTCGTATACTTCCTTTGACAGCAAAGACTTGAGGGATTTCCGGTCGCCTTCGGCAAACGCCATAACGATCATCTCGTAGGCGGATTTAGCCCCCTCAACAAAGGGCCCGGGCTCAAAGCTGCGATCAACCGACAGGATCTTGCGCAGAGCTTCATTGAGAGCCGAACCGGCAGGTGCAACCTTCTCAATCACAACGCCGTCGCTTTCGCCATCATCCGCTGTTTCCAGCTGAGGCGCAGTCTGCCCGGGCAAGGGGATCACGTTATCACCTTCGCCAACGTTACCCTCGGCTTCCTGTCCCT